>CAJXUO010000259.1 GCA_913061425.1 uncultured Lutibacter sp. | reverse complement strand
TTTACGTAAGCATCACGTGGATGCGAATTTACCTGAAACCTTCCAAATCCTTGATAGTGCAGATCAAAAATCAGCGATTAAACGAGTAATGAAAACTATGGGTATTGATGAAGACTTGATTTCCTCAAAAGAGGCGATGTACTTTATTAATAACAATAAAGAAGAAGGTATTCGATCCCAACAGTTTAAAGCCTACGATGATGTGTCTAAAAAACTCAATTCTATTTATGCAGCCTACGATGATCAATGCCAGAAAGAAGGTGTAGTTGATTTTGCAGAACTTATGTTACGTTGCCTTGAGTTATTCCAAAAAAACTCTACTATCCGCAATCACTATCAAGAAATTTTTAAGCATATCCTTGTGGATGAGTTCCAAGATACTAGTCGCTTGCAGTATCAATGGCTGAAGATGCTTACCTCTCCTGAGAGTTTTATTTTTGCCGTGGGAGACGATGATCAATCAATTTATGGGTTTAGAGGAGCAAGACCTGGAAATATGAAAGACCTTCAGAAAGACTTTAATATCAAAAATGTGATTAAACTGGAACAAAATTATCGATCTAAAAATAATATACTTAATGCAGCCAACTCAATTATTGAAAATAATAATGATAGGTTAGGTAAAAATTTATGGACTGCCTCAGGTGATGGAGATTTAATTAAACAATATACAGCGTTAGATGATCGATCAGAAACAGCTTATATTTTAGATGAGATTAAAATGTGTCACCGTGCAGGTATTGATTATAAGCAGATTGCGATTCTTTACAGGAATAATGCACAATCAAGAGTTATTGAAATGGCCATGGTCTCCAACAATATCCCTTACAGAGTTTATGGAGGTTTAAGATTCTTTGAAAGAGCTGAAATAAAAAGTTCTCTTGCATACCTTAGACTTATAAATAACAAGAGGGATGATAATGCCTTCATAAGAATTGTAAATTTTCCAACGCGAGGAATCGGCGCACGAGCTGTTGAACAAATACAAGACCATGCAAAAAAGAATGATTGCTCTTTGTGGGAAGGTACGAAAATTTTTATTTCGGAAAGTAAGAACCTAAAAGTATCTGCATTTATTCAATTAATTCAAAGTATTGAAGATCAAGTTCATGGAACAAATATTGATGAGTCCATTGATATAATTAACTCGCATTCTGGTCTAAAAGATCACTACCACAAAGATAAAGATGGTAGCTCACGTGTAGAAAATCTGAATGAACTTGTTTCTGCAGCGAAATCTTTTCTCAATGAAGATAGAAACGAAATATCTGAGGAGGGGCCAAACAAAAAACAATCACTGGCTTTGGCTGAATTCCTAGATTTTACCTCGCTTGAAAGTGGTGAATTACAAGCGGCTGCAAGTGAAGATGCCTTACAACTCATGACCATTCATTCCTCCAAAGGTCTTGAGTTTGATACGGTATTTATCACCGGTTTAGAAGATGGGCTCTGCCCACATGAGAGAAGTTTAAATGAAAATAATGGATTAGAAGAAGAGCGAAGATTGATGTATGTCGCCATCACCAGAGCAAAAAATAAACTATATCTTACCTTGTCTCAATCTCGTATGACCTATGGACAACCAACCTATAATCTACCCTCAAGGTTTCTAGATGAAATACCAGAATCATTAATAAAAAAAATAAATGCACCAATTGACAATGGTAATCCTATTAGAGCCACATATCGTACTAATTCATCAAGCTCATTCAAAACATCGAGCAAACAAACCTCGACTAACCAATATGAAATTAAAATCGGCTCTATGGTCAAGCATGATAAATTTGGAGGTGGAACGGTCATCGGCTACGAAGGAAATGAAAATGATCTACGAATTGAAATCAAATTTCAAAATCATGGAATTAAAATGTTAGCAATGGAGTATGCAAAGCTCACCAAGGTGTAACTATTTGATTATTGATTTATATACATCTTTATAGGTTGTATATTGAAAAGAAAATAATGTTGCAATGTAAGCTGCTAAGACAATCATGCACAAGAATATCAGGACGTAAGACACTAGAACATTTTCACTTGACCCAAGTATTGTAAAAACCATTATCATTAAAAAAATTAGCGAGATAAAGCCTCCCAATAAAATCAACCAAGAAAGCGTAATAGGAACAATTGAAAGCAATACACCCGCAAAGCTTGATTTAATAGCTTTTATCAACCCAAAATTATGGTAGGCAATTAAGATTGGTGAAAACCAGGTTGCCATAAGAACGGGTATAGCCAAAACCATAAACTTTATAACAATGCTGAATACGTTATTAGATATGTCTTCACTTATCTCAGGTTCACTTGCAGCAGCTAAAATATTTTTTATGTCTGAGCTCAGAATCAAAGAGATTAATAATGAATAAAATAAACAAATTACACCAAGATAAATAAGCACCCTTATACTTTCTTTATCAATCTTTACCAAAGTTTTAAAATCCGTTTCTTTTTTATCTTGAGTCAATCTAAAGAAGTTTATAAAAATCATCGTTGAAATAGGCCAAGCTATAATTAAAAATGGACTAATAAAACTTAGACTCGGAATGCTTGGAACAAGGAGGTAAGCAAATATATAAGCACTACCTAGAAGTAAAGTCACTTTGAAATTTAACTTAGTTAATAATATACTCTGAGTGACCCAATGATGTGCCTTGTTAAGTGTGCTTTTCAAAACCTGTACTCCGTAACTTGTCTATCGATTAATATATTTTTAAATTGGTCAGGGTTCTTTATCGCTAGAATTTCAGCACTAGGGCTGCTATGAATGTGCTCAAGCCTAGAAATATAAAATCTAAGTGCAGCCCACCTAAGCGCTATGGGCATATATACTTTCTCTTCTTTATCAAGAGCCCTTTCAGTCTCATATCCTTCAATGAACTGTGTTGATTTATTTTTTTCAATTGCTCCATCTTCGTCAATACACCAGTCATTCATCGCAATGGCGATATCAAAAACTAGCACCTCATCACAAGCATAATAAAAGTCTATAAAACTTGGACTTCTTTCATCTAAAAATAAAACATTATCTCTGAATAAGTCCCCATGAATTGTACTTTTGGGTAAATCACCAACATTATGACTGTCTCTTATACACATCTGACGCTGCCGACGA
>CAJXUO010000258.1 GCA_913061425.1 uncultured Lutibacter sp. | reverse complement strand
ATTAATGAACAAGGATCAGTGTATTTAACTTGACGTGGGGAGTCATACCAACGCCTCATTAAGAGGCAAAAAATTGTTGGTTAAAATAAGCGAGGCACGAGCAAAAACCAACTGTTTTTTGTCCTGCTTTAATGACTTGTTAGCCGTTTTTATTGATATTAGTAGATGTTAGTTCTTTAATTATCGATTGATCTACTTTGACTTTAAACGGTTTTCCAACATTAGGGCATACAATAATTCTCAAAGTGGATAATGAATGGTTTTTCAAATGCTCTTCTTTGAAATTATGAATCCAGTTTAGGCCGCCATTATTAATTTTTACAAATAGTTGCGCAGTTTCATTTTCACCAAGCTTACATGGAAAAGCCGAGGATTTATTGGGGTCAATATATTTATGCCCAATGCCAATATTCGTCTTTTTAAACAGCCCTAACTGAAATGTAATGCACATAAGGCTATTTAAAAATACAGTTCTATATCCCGTATTTGTGACATTTATCGCTAAATACTCTTCATCAACTCCGTTTTCATTAAAAATAAAAATTCCAGAAGAAATAGTTAGAGCTATTTTTCGTGTTGAATGTGAAATATATAAAGACACACAAACAGCCAGAAATGTCCCTATGGCTGAGAACCAAGGGGCAAAGGTGTTTATAAACTTCCATTCTTCTATAGATATACACATAGTCAATTTAATACGTTGTAGAAGTACAATTCACACCACCATACGTTCCATTACAGTTAGTGTATGTTGTTTTTGGCGTATTTTTTCGGATATTATCACCCAATTCTTTTAATGACTGATTAATGCTATTCCAAGCTTCTTTATTCCTATCTGCTTCGGCTTGTTTTTGTTTTGCCAGCAATAGATCATATTGGCGTTGCTGCTCCCTTTTTTGTTGCTTTAGAATATTTATTTGCGCTAACTTTTTATCAATTTTTATTTTTACATTAGGCGATTCGTTACATATATTTTTGTACTCAGCACTATCCATAAAATCAACGGATACTGATTCTTTGCAAATCTTTCTCATGTATTGCTTTTTTACTTTTAATGCATATTTCTGTGCATTAAGTGCTTTTACCCCGGCATCTTTTATTTCGTTTTGGATTGAGCCAATTCTTACAAAGTAGCTGTTAGGTAGCTGTACTCTTCTAACTAAATTGCCATTGCTGATTTCACCTGAGGCAGTTGCACCAGCTTTTGGAGTTAAGAAGCTAAAGCCATTTTCTTTCCCTTTGTAGTTCATTTTGAAATTATATTTATTTTTATCAAACTCATTATTAGACATATCATAAAGAGCATAACCAAAATTCTGATATTGCTTATACTGGAAAATATTATCGTTAAATGGTGATTTCATGGTGATTAATCTATATGGCATTTCCTTGGAACCAAAAAAACCATATTGATAGTTAATATCAAAATTGAAGTTATCTTCATTAATTTTTGTTTCTACAAAATATCCATTACTAATATCACCTTCTTGAGTTTTGTTGTCTAACTGGTATGTTTGAACAAAATATTCCGGTTTTTCTTCTTTACCTTTATATATTGCCAAAGCTTCCATGTTCAAAACAGTTGCTCGCTCAAATTCTCTGCCTAAGCCGTTGGCATATCCATTTTTACAGTCCCCATCCCAATATATTTTATAATTAGGATCTAGAGTTCTGTCATCACCTTTTGAAACGCCAACATATACCTTACATGGTTTCTTTTTATTTACAGGTTGAACCCATTTAATTTCTGATTGATCAGAAAAATCACTTTTTAACTGTTCATACTCAGCTAAATATTCTTTTTCATACTTGAAAGCTTCCTCATCGCTAATGAGCGGGAATTTGGGCGTGGAAGAACACCCTGAAATTAATATAAAGAATATTAATAGAGGAAAGGTACTTCTAATTGTCATGATGGACTCCATTGTTGAATTAAGCACTGAACGGCTAACAGCTTAATAGACGGAATAATTCCGTGTTTAAACACGGAATTATTCCGTCTATCATGATTTTTAATTATCATTAAAATACTCCCTTTCATCATAAACATCAAAGACTTTAATAGTATTTTATTAATTTTAACGTTGCGCGCATTACGGAATTATTCCGTCTAACAAGGACACATTTATTATTTCTACTATACTGTATATAATAACAGGTATCTTTTGGTTGTTTTTATGTCTAAATCTTTATTCTTAAATAGTCTCAATGAATTTATGATCACTCGCCGATATGCTAAACGCACTATTGAAACTTATTTATATTGGATTAAGCGTTATATTATTTTTAATGACAAGCTACACCCAATAAAATTAGGCAATCAAGAGGTGGAGCTCTATTTAACTTATTTATCTACTACTGAAAATGTCGCCCCTGGTACACAGGCAATCGCATTAAACTCGTTAGTATTTTTATATAGTGAATTTTTAAATAAACCCTTATCACTAAAATTGAATTTCAATAAGTCGAACAGGCAAGCTAAATTACCCATAGTATTAACAAAAGCCGAAATAGCCTTATTACTTAACTTAGTTTCTCCGCAATACTCACTCATGGCCAATATTATGTATGGTAGCGGATTAAGGCTGATGGAAACGGTCAGGTTACGCGTACAAGATATAGATTTCGACTATATGTCAGTGTTAGTTTGGCAAGGTAAAGGAGGAAAGAATCGCAGAGTGACCTTAGCACAAGAAATAGTAGCGCCATTAAAGCTACAAATAGACGTTTGCAAAAAATATTTCAATTTAGACAATAACACGATGCATTATCAAGGCGTTTGGTTGCCCTTTGCTCTAAAGAAAAAATACCCTAATGCGGCTAAAGAGTTCGGATGGCACTATTTATTTCCTTCAATGCGGTTAAGCTATGATCCTCAAGATAATAATAAGCTTCGCCGTCATCATATTGATGAAAGCTCACTTCAAAAAGCCATTAAAAGAGCCGCTAAATTAGCTGATATCCAAAAACCAGTCTCATGCCATTCTTTACGACACTCTTTCGCTACACATTTATTACAGCGAGGCGCCGACATAAGAACAGTTCAAGAGCAATTAGGTCATACTGACATTAGAACAACACAAATATATACTCATGTTATGCAAGCTGGTGCGA
>CAJXUO010000257.1 GCA_913061425.1 uncultured Lutibacter sp. | reverse complement strand
AAGCTGCCATCTTCTAATTTTTCTATTGTTTCAGCACGCTCACCAAGTGTATATGTGGGCTCAAATGGTTTTATTTGTTCTTCTAAATTGGAAATCAAACCTCCAGCAAAAATTTCTGGAAATCCTGGGATATCGTAAATAGGTTTTTTAGGGTAAATTTCTGAGCACTGTCCGCCAGTTTGAGGTAATGCATCAATCAAATGACAACGTAATTTAAGCAATCCAGCTTCAAAAACTGCAAACATACCTACAGGACCAGCACCAATAATTAATATATCCGTTTTTATCATTTTTTCAAAAATAATTATGATTGCAAAAATATGGATTATTATTATAAACTACCATGCTGAGTATCATAGTTATTCATCTTTTTATTTCTTAAAAAAGTTTTATTGAAATTTACAACTCATTTTATTAATATTTCATAATTTTACACACTGAATCTTTAGGGGAAAAGTTTGAACTGATTGCAACCTCTATTACTGATTATAATTCAGTAAAAATATAAAATGCTAAAGCAGTAAATTCTACTTCGCTTTACGTTTTGATTTTAGATTTTTTTTAATTAAAATAAAACAACATTATGTCATATTTATTTACTTCAGAATCTGTTTCTGAAGGTCATCCAGATAAAGTAGCAGATCAGATTTCTGACGCGATCATTGATAACTTTTTAGCCTTTGATCCAAATGCTAAAGTTGCTTGCGAAACTCTTGTGACAACAGGTCAAGTAGTTCTTGCAGGTGAAGTAAATTCAACGACCTATCTAGATGTTCAGAAAATAGCTAGAGATACTATTAATAAAATTGGATACACGAAAAGTGAATACATGTTTGACGGAAATTCATGTGGCGTTTTTAGTGCAATTCACGAACAATCTCCAGATATTAATCAAGGAGTTGACAAAGCAACTAAAGAAGAACAGGGTGCAGGAGATCAAGGAATGATGTTTGGTTACGCAACCGATGAAACTGAAAACTACATGCCTTTGGCATTAGAATTATCACATCGTTTGTTGATTGAATTGGCAGAATTGAGACGTGAAAACAAAGACCTTCCCTATTTAAGACCAGATGCAAAATCTCAAGTAACTATTGAATATTCTGATGATAATACTCCTCAAAGAATTGATGCAATTGTTATTTCTACACAGCACGATGATTTTATAAAACCCTTATCTGCGAGTGACAGTGATAAAAAAATTGCTGATGGTAAAATGTTAGCGAAAATTTCTTCGGATATTAAAACCATCTTAATTCCAAGAGTTATTGCGAAATTACCTGCAGATATTCAAGTATTATTTACTGATGAAATCACATATCACATCAACCCAACAGGAACGTTTGTTATTGGAGGACCACATGGAGATACAGGCTTAACAGGACGTAAGATTATTGTGGATACCTATGGTGGAAAAGGTGCGCATGGTGGTGGCGCTTTTTCTGGAAAAGACCCTTCTAAAGTAGATAGATCTGGCGCGTATGCAACAAGACATATTGCTAAAAATTTAGTTGCTGCTGGGGTTTGTAAAGAGGTGTTAGTACAAGTTTCTTATGCAATTGGTGTTGCAAAACCTACGAGTATAAATGTGGAAACATACGGAACATCAACCTTAAATTTAACTGACGGAGAGATTAGTAAAATTGTGGAAATAATTTTTGATATGCGCCCCTATTTTATTGAGCAGCGTTTAAAATTAAGAACTCCTATTTATTCTGAAACTGCGGCCTACGGACACATGGGAAGAACACCTGAAATTAAAACGGTACGCTTCGAATCACCCAATGGAGATGTGATTCTTCAAGAAGTTGAAACATTTACTTGGGAGAAGTTAGATTTTGTAGATCTAGTCAAAGAAGCCTTTGAAATAAAATAGTATTTTAGAATTAGGGTGAAAGCGTTGTACTTTGTTATATATTTGGATATAATAATCACCTCATATTATGAAAAAATATTACTTTCTATTCTTATTTGTTTTTCTTATTCACACGTCTTGGTCGCAAAAATACAAGAGGATGATTAGCGATGGAACATTCACTGTACAAGAAATTCAACAAGAAGCAGAAGCTTTTTTTAACAGTGTTGGAACCGAAAGAGGTAAAGGATATAAACCTTATAAACGTTGGGAATACAATTCTTTAAGAAATATGAGTGAAAATGGAATGTTAAAAACTTCAAATTTTTACTTTAATGAATTAGAGAGATACAATAACTATATAAATGAAAATGCTGATTTCCTTCAAAGAACTACCACTGGAAATTGGGAAGAATTAGGACCAACAAATTGGAACCGAACTAGTGGTTGGAATCCAGGAGTAGGTAGAATCACCTCTATTGCAATAGACAAAACGAATACAAATCATATTATAGTTGGCGCAAATACTGGTGGAGTATGGAAAAGTATTGACGCTGGACAGAACTGGACAGTACTTACTGATAACCTTTCAAATTTAAATGTATTCGCTTTAACAATTGACCCTAATAATTCATCAAATTATTTTTGGGGATCTTCAAGTGGAACTATTTTCAGTTCTACAGATGCAGGTTCAACATGGAGTTTATTAGCAGATACTGGAAATGGAAATGTAAATAAAATTTTAATAGATCCAAATAATAGTTCAAAATTGTATTGTAGTGTAGAGGGTGGAGGTATCTACAAATCTATTAATAACGGTCAAGATTGGTCATTAATAAATTCGTCTGCAACCAATGGATATGATGTTGAGTTTAAACCTGGAAATTCCAATATTATTTATGCCTCTGGAAATCATTTTTTTAAATCAATAGATGGCGGATTAACATTTAGTTTTTCTAATAGTATAACAAATTGGACTCAAGAATTTATAAGCGGTTCAAATGAATGGAGTATGTCTGGATCAAACCAAAACAGTACAATAACGGCTAGAACTGGAAATTCATTAGGTTTATTTTATATTGGAAATTTTAGTCAGCCAATCACAAATTTAGTCTCTCCTTCAATGGATATTTCTGCTGCTTCTAACCCGAAATTAAAGTTTTCATACACACAAATTGATTGGGCTGGAGATCAAGATGAATTAAAAGTACTATATAAAACGACCCCTACAGGAACATGGGTAGAACTCGCAAATTATACTGGAGAA
>CAJXUO010000256.1 GCA_913061425.1 uncultured Lutibacter sp. | reverse complement strand
GCTTTAATTTGGTTGGAAGCAGAAAGGATACCGATTGCAAGCGTTAAATCATAAGAACTTCCTTCTTTTCTTAAATCGGCAGGAGCCATGTTAATGGTAATTTTTTTACCTGGAAGTTTATAGCCATTGTTGTTAAGCGCAGCAGAGATTCTATACGAACTTTCTTTAATGGCATTATCAGGAAGACCTACAAGATGATAGCCAATTCCTTTATCAATATTTACTTCAACGGTAATAGTTGTGGCTTCAACGCCAAAGACGGCGCTTCCAAAAACTTTAACTAGCATATTTTTTTCTATAAATATAAGGAAAATATAGATACTCGAAAATGGTTGAAAGGTGTAGTTTACTTTTTAGGCTTCATCACCAATTTAGTAGACACTTTTTCAATTTCTTCTTTGTTCATCTTCATTTTTCTAAACTCGCCATTCACAAACATTTCTGCTTGGTCTCTATAGAACTCGCTAAAAGGGTTTCCAGAATTTCCGGTAGGAAGAATACTCATGCTATTTTCAATATCTGAAAAATCAACTATTCTACGCGTTGACGGACCACTTTTGACATCATTTACAGGTTTATTACTAATATTAAATCCTTGCTTATTTACCACTCTGTTTGATCCGTTTATTTCAAAAGGACCAACATTCAAATTAAAAATAAAGTCCAAGGCTTTTACAGTCCCTAAAGGGTGTTTGTGAGTTACGGTATGCACACGATTCCAAGTCCATGAGTTGACATCACTTCCAAGTTGGTTTTCTAAAGTTGCAACCGTTTCAGAAAAGGATTGGGATAAAATTTGAGACTTATTCTCTTTGGTGTCTGTAGTTTTAATATTGTCCCACCATAGTGACTCTTCTTTTTTCAATTGTTCAGAAATTTCACGATACATAACATGTGTATTTATAAAACTTGCAAAAACAGTTGTGCCTATTTCATCTTCAAATGTATTCTTGAGATACATATAAATAAACTTGGTAAAAACTGTAGCTCCAACACTCGCTTTTGTGAAATCTCCATCCCATTTTTTCAATTCGTCCAATGCCTCTTTTTCATTGTCGGTACTCAGATTGTTGGTAACGTTATTGACGATAATTTTAACCAATTCAGGAGCGATTGGTGATTTGGAATCCAAAATCATTTTCATAAAATTTTCTTTTGTCCAATCATTTTTAGGTTCCAATAATTCTACAATTCTTTTCCCTCTATCTCCTGGAGCGTAATATCCTGGATAAAGCATTCCTGCAATAGAATCTGGTTGATTGTTGGCAGAATACACATAGTTCCACGGAGGATTATGTGATTGAGGATTCTGACTAAAATCTAAATATTCAGTAATTTCATGTTCACCATTTGAGCCATCTAAGACAAATTTTGGGTGTGCATTTTTCGGCAATTTGTATAATTGTGCTGCTGCCCACCAAGCGATATCTCCTTCGGCATTTCCATACATAATATTAAGTCCTGGAGCATGAATCAGCGCAACTCCTTTTTCGAATTCGTCCTTATCTTTTGCGTGAGACATTAAATATGATAAACGTAAAAAACGGTTGGGAACTTGAGTGTAAATCCATGACATTGCCAATGGTTTATCACTTTCAATCTGAGTGACAAGGTCATTCATAATAGGCCCATGATCTGTAGATCGTATTTCTAATTTTAATGGATCTTTACCTTTAATATTAATGGCCTTTAATCTAGTTTCATACGTTTTATAACCATCTTTAGTTTTGTATTTTGATGCGTCCGTAGGATGATTTTCTTCTTGATAAAAATCAATATCATCATTTTCAAACATTGTAATTCCATAGGCGTATTCACGATTGTGAGAAAGCATAGGGAATGGAACTCCACCAAGATAATACCCATAACTCTCATAGTCTGGTGTAGTTATATGTGCTTCGTACCATACTGATGTTGCCGAATAAGGGATATGAGGATCATTGGCAAATAAAACGTTTCCATTTTTTGTTTTTGGCGGCGCTATAATCCAACTATTACTTCCTAGAAATGCTGGAACAGGCATTTTAGCTATAATATTTGCTACAGCAATTGCTATTTTTTCATTTGCGGTATTGTAATTTTTTATCAAAGTAGAATTAGGATTTACATCTACACCTAATTCTTTCATATAATCGCCTCCTAATTTTGCTTGTAGATTGCTTAAAACAGGATCTGTTTTATGGGCAGCAGCAAAACTAAATGCCATATAACCGATAATATTATAAGAATCTTTTAATTCAAATTTTTTCTTATCTATTCCTAAAATGTAAAATTCAATAGGTGTAGGGCCATTTTCAATAAATTCATTCACGCCATCAATATAAGCCTGAGCAAGGGTGTACATTTCACTTTTTGTATCTAAAGATAGAAGTGCTTTTTCTGATGCTTCCTCAATGCCAAGTCCTGCAAATAAAAGATCGCCTTCTAAAACTGCTTCACCAAAAATTTCTGCTAATCTTCCTGGAGCGATTCTACGGAGTAACTCCATTTGCCATAGCCTATCTTGTGCATGTGTATAGCCTAAAGCACGTTGCGCATCTTCTTGACTCTCTGCGTAAATATGTGGAATCCCGTAGTCGTCGTAATTTACAGTTACTTCAGTTTTTAAGTTTTGAAGTTCAATAGTTCCTTTGTAAGTAGGTTGAAGGAAATAAGAAATTAAATATTTTGTTGCGAAAAGAAGTACCGCTAAAAGGATGAGTACTTTAAATACTTTCTTTATTTTTTTGATCATTTTATATAAAAAATTGTGGTACCCTAAAAATAACTAAATTATTTGTGATTTAGTTATTTTTAAGAAAAATCAATCTATAAAAACGATGAAAGTAAAACGGAGTTATTTAAAGTTAGAGATACCTTCGTTTAACCAATTGTAATATTCTTCAACATTTGGTGTGTATCCTACAGGTTTTAATAAATTTTCTTCATTATGATCCATCAAAACATAATACGGTTGCGCATTTGTACCGTATTTAATCGTTTCTAATTCACTCCATTTTTGACCAATAAAGCGAAGTTTTTTTCCTGGATTTAATTTAGAATCAATAATTTCATCTTCTGCGAGAGGTCTTTTATCATCAACCTGTCTCTTATACACATCTCCGAGCCCACGAGACCTCTCTACATCT
>CAJXUO010000255.1 GCA_913061425.1 uncultured Lutibacter sp. | reverse complement strand
AGAAGGTTCACCGGATTTAGCCGCTGCTAAAAAAGTTGCAGATCATATAAAAACCATTCATCATGAAATAAAATTCACCATACAAGAAGGTTTAGATGCTATTAAAGATGTTATTTATAACATTGAAACATATGACATTACAACGATTCGTTCTTCTACTCCAATGTATTTAATGGCACGTGTTATTAAATCTATGGGAATTAAAATGGTGTTGTCTGGTGAAGGTGCTGATGAAATTTTTGGAGGTTATTTATACTTTCATAAAGCGCCAAACGCAAGAGAATTTCATGAAGAGACTGTTCGTAAATTAGACAAACTACACATGTACGATTGCTTAAGAGCAAACAAAAGTTTGATGGCTTGGGGAATTGAAGGACGCGTACCATTTTTAGACAAAGAATTTATTGATGTTGCAATGCGTATCAACCCTCAAGACAAGATGATCAATGGTGAACGAATGGAAAAATGGGTGATTCGTAAAGCTTTTGAAGGTATGTTACCAGAAAGCGTTGCTTGGAGACAAAAAGAACAATTTTCTGACGGTGTTGGTTATGATTGGATTGACACTTTAAAAGAAGTTGTTGATAAAGAAGTAACCGACGAACAATTAGCAAACGCTAAATTTAGATTCCCAATACAAACACCTCAAAACAAAGAAGAGTTTTATTATAGAACAATTTTTGAAGAACATTTCCCAAGTGATACAGCTGCATTAAGTGTTCCACAAGAACCAAGTGTTGCTTGTAGTACAAAAATAGCTTTGGAATGGGATGAAGCTTTTAAAAACATGAACGAACCATCTGGAAGAGCAATAATGAATGTACACGATTCTGCTTATTAAATAAACCTTCCTTATCTAATCATAAAACAAAAACCTTCAAATTCATCTTGAAGGTTTTTTAGTATATTTACGGGACAAAAATTTAATTTAAAAATGAAAAAAACAATCTTATCAGCGCTAGTAATCATAGCAATAATTAGTTGCAAAACAGACATACAAGTTGACAGTCAAGCAAAAAAAGATGCTCAAGAATTTCTTGATGTGTATACTCATACTTTTCAAAAACTATCCTACGCTTCTGCAGAAGCAGAATGGGCAGCAAATACTCATATAGTAGAAGGTGATACTATTAACGCCTACAATGTTCAGAAAACTGGCGAGGCATACGCTACATTTACTGGTAGTAAAGAAGTAATAGAAAAAACCAGAGGCTTTCTTGAGAAAAAAGATCAATTAGATTTAGTACAAACTCGTCAGTTAGAAAGTATTCTTTATAGTGCCGCTAACAATCCAGAGACCGTATCAAACCTTGTAAAACAAAGGATTGCTGCTGAAACCGCTCAAAATGCAGCGTTATTCAGTCATGATTTTAAAGTAGATGGAAAATCAGTTTCTACAGGTGATATTGATGCTGTTTTAAGAGAATCTAACAACGAAGCAGAGCGTTTAAAAAATTGGGAAGCTTCTAAGGAAGTTGGTAAAAACTTAAAAGACGGATTAGAAAACTTAGTTGACCTGCGTAACAAAACTGTACAAGCTTTGGGTTATGATGATTATTTCTCATACCAAGTTTCTGACTACGGAATGAATCGCGGAGAAATGATGACTGAAATGAAAAAAATGGTACAAGAAGTTTGGCCATTATATCGCGAATTACACACTTGGGCGAGATACAATTTAGCTGACAAATACAATGCTGAAGTTCCAGACTACCTTCCAGCACATTGGTTACCTAATCGTTGGGGACAAGATTGGAGTGCTCTTGTAGATGTTGAAGGCCTTGATATTGACGCTGCATTGAAAGATAAAGATCCTGAATGGATAGTTAAAGAAGGAGAAGATTTCTTTGTGAGTATTGGATTTGATCCGTTACCAAAAAGTTTTTATGAAAAATCTAGTATGTATCCTGCTCCAGAAGGTGCTAATTACAAGAAAAACAATCACGCTTCTGCTTGGCACATGAACTTAGAGAACGATTTACGCTGTTTAATGAGTGTAGAGCCAACTGCTGATTACTATGAAACTATTCATCATGAATTAGGACATATTTATTACTACCAAGCATATACAAATCCAGATGTACCTCCATTATTAAGAGGTGGAGCAAATCGTGGATATCATGAGGCTATTGGAAGTTTACTTGGTTTGGCAGCAATGCAAAAACCCTTTTTAGCGTCTAAAGGTTTAGTAGATGAAAATGCTAAAGTAGACGAAATACAAAAATTATTAAAAGAAGCATTGAGTAATATTGTTTTCTTACCATTTGCTGCAGGTGTAATGAGTGATTTTGAAAATTCTTTATATGCTAAAAACCTTCCAAAAGAAGAGTATAATAAAAAATGGTGGGAACTTTCAAAAAAATATCAAGGAATGGTTCCTCCAAATGAGAGAGGTGAAGAATATTGTGATGCTGCATCAAAAACTCATATAAATAATGATGCTGCGCAGTATTACGACTATGCAATTTCATACATATTATTATTCCAATTTCATGATCATATTTCTAAGAATATCTTAAAACAAGATCCACATGCTACTAATTATTTTGGAAGTAAAGAAGTTGGTGATTTCTTGAAAGGTATTTTGTCTCAAGGAGCAAATTGTGACTGGAATGAATTATTAAAAGAAAGTTTAGGAAACGGAATGAGTGCAAAGCCTATGTTAGAATATTTTGCTCCATTAAATGAGTATTTGACAGAACAAAATAAAGGTAGAACACATACGCTACCTGAAACTATATAACAGCTTGTTGATTAACTAAAAAATCCCGCATTCGCGGGATTTTTTAGTTTTTATTATATTCAATATTATTCTAATGCTCCTAAATAACGCTCAGAATCTAAAGCTGCCATACATCCTGTTCCAGCAGCTGTAACTGCTTGTCTGTATTCTTTATCCTGCACATCTCCTGCTGCAAAAACTCCTGGTAAATTGGTCTTGGTAGATTTCCCTTTAGTAATCAAATAACCAACGTCATCCATATCTAATATCCCTTTAAAGATATCCGTATTTGGTTTATGTCCAATTGCTATAAAAACTCCCATCACAGGAATCTCAGTCTTTTCTTTTGTTTGATTATTGACAACTCTTACTCCATCTACCACATTATCTCCAATAACCTCATCCAGTTCAGTATTATA
>CAJXUO010000254.1 GCA_913061425.1 uncultured Lutibacter sp. | reverse complement strand
TTTTTAACTTGTTAACTTATTGATTTTAAGCTAATAATTGAAGGCATTCCTGAAATTTTTGAGAATGGTGAACTTTGTAATAAAACCGTTTTGTCAATTTCGTTTTTTAATATATCAATTGAATTTGCGAATTTTAAATTTACAGGCTCAATATGTTTATTTATTGGGTGATTATTTGCTGATTGTACTGCAGGGAAATAATTCCATAAAAATTGATTATATTGAGTTTGGTTACCAACATTTCCTGTTGCTAATGGAATCTTAGAACTATATAAATCTTGAACTAAATTTGAATTGATTCTAATTCCATAACTAAATAATAAGTCTGTCAAATTCAAATCTCTTGGATACGCCAAAGATTCGCCAGTTTCAAATAAACTATCTAATTCTGCATGAATCTGATCTACCATCCAAAGCGTTTTGCCTCCATTCATTATATATTGATCTAGCGTAAACTTTTCTTTTTCACTAAATCTTTCTGTTGGTTTTGCAATAATAGTTAAATCAAATTCAGTTAATTTTTCTAAAGTTTTTTCAGGATTTTTTGCAACCGAATCTAAGGTAAAAGGAGCCAAACGATAATACTCACCTAATTTTCTTAAAAAATCTGCGAGGTAAACATCTTCTAACTCACCATTCCCTCTTAAAATTGCAATTTTTTTATTTTTTTCAGAAGTTAGTTTATGAATAGCATTGACAAAACCATATTCTAAATTTTGAATAGAGTTTTGTAATTGTTCATCTTGACTTTGAGTATTAGTATCTTTTAGTAAGGATACTTTTTCAATCTTTTTTCCTTTTTGAACAGTTGCCCAAGGAAAAACTACAATTTCAGAAACTTTTCCATTTTCTTGGACAGATAACTGACTTGGTTCTAATCCTTCTGAGATTAATTTTTGAGTATCTACATCTAAAGGGTTTATAAAACGAAATTTAAGATTTTTATTTTCCGACTTCAACTCTTCTAATAATTGTCTAGTTTCTATTTGAAGACGCTTAAATTCGGTAGGAAAATCACCTTGTAGATATACTTTTACAACTATTGTGTTCTCTATTTCAGAAAGGATATCAATTGTTGGTTCTGATAGTGTATAGCGCTTGTCTTGTGTTAAATCAAAACGTGTGTAAACCTTATTAGAAATAAAATTCAGAAGAAGCAACCCGACGATTAGTAAACTAATTTTTGAAATGTTTGATTTCTTATTCACGCTCCAATCTGAGTTTAGTGAAACTTAAAAATACGCAAATAATACTTAGAAAATAAATAACATCTCTTGTGTCAATAACGCCTCTCTTTATACTTTTATAATGTTCATTTATTCCTAATTGTTGAATTGTATATGCCGAATTCCCAAATAATGTTGAAGCGGCTTCAAAGCCATAAAAAAGTAAGAAAGAGATACAAATAGCAATAATAAAAGTAACAATTTGGTTGCTTGAAAACGTAGAGGAAAATAGCCCAATTGCAGTGTATGTGCCTGCTAAAAATAATAAACCAACATAAGAGCCAAGCATGCTTCCAACATCAAAATTCCCCTCTGGATTCCCTAATTTATAGATACTGTAAACATAAACTATTGTTGGTGCTACTGCTAATAGTATCAATATAAAAGAAGCAAAGTACTTCCCTAAAATTATGTGCCAATCGCTGATTGGTTTTGTTTTTAAAATTTCAATTGTTCCACTATAGTATTCATCTGAAAAAGTACGCATTGTGATTGCTGGAATAAGGAAAATAAAAATCCATGGAGCAAGAAAAAAGAAACTGTTTAAATCAGCAAAACCTGCATTTAAAATATTGAAATCTCCATTAAAAATCCATAAAAATAAGCCGTTTGCCAATAAAAATACTGCAATCACCAAGTATCCAATTGGTGTTGAAAAAAATGAATTTAATTCTTTTTTTAATATGGCTAGCATTCTTTTAATTTGATGTTATCTCACTGCTATGTAATCTATCTACACTCCAGGCTTCAGGTTTATTATTGAAAAAAGGTTTGGTATTACTCCATACTTCTTTAAAATAATCAGAATGGCGGTAGTTGTTTAAATCTTTTTCTGTATCCCAATAACTATAAGTAAAAAAAATATTTTCATGTTCCTTATCATTATACAATTCTAATAAACTGCAACCTTCAAAATTTCTTATTTTTTCTTTAGAGTTTTCAAAAACTTCTAAAAAAGTTGGAATATTTTCTGGATGAAAACTCAATTTAACGATTCGTATGAACATTATGAAAAAGTTATAGTTAATTGATCTCTATATTTTAATCCTAATAAACTAGAAGCTCCACCAACAGTTTCTAAATTACTTCTGTAAATAGCAATTTCTATAAAGCCTGCAGAATTAAATATTGATAGTCGCGTACCGTCATTATGCCTTTCTTCTGCTGGAACTGAAAAGTTTACAATATCACTATATTTTTCAAAAATATTTTTAAAAGAATAGCGCCCTACAAGCATTTCAAAAGGTCTCCCTTTACCAATAGTATTAAATATTTTTTGACTGATGTTTGTAATTACATTTCCATAGTTGTCAATATAAATAACACTTCCAGTAATTTTATTTGTATCTGATGAAATCACAGGTTGTAAATCCTTTATTTTTTTAAAATCAGATATTTCTTTACCAATAACATCTAATAATCCACCTCGTTTTATATGACACGCAACTTTAACAAAAACGTCTAAAACAGGAAAACTACTTTCAACTCTATCATGTATATTGATTTCAACAATTTTTTCGGGTCTAAATTCTGATGCAATCATTGAGATAACGCCATTGTTAGGGCAAATAAAATAATGATTATCTAATTTTATTGCAATATGATTTGTTTCTTCATTTATTTCTGAATCTACACCAATGATGTGAATACTTCCTTCAGGAAAACTTTTATAGGCGTTCTTGAGAACGTAAGCAGTTTCTGCAATGTTAAAAGGAGTGATATTATGAGATATATCAACAATACGTGCTTCTGGGAGTTCAGTATATATGGCGCCTTTTACAGCTCCAACAAAGTGGTCTTTGAGTCCAAAATCGGTAGTTAAAGTTATTAAAGACATTTGTTAATTACTTCCTAAAGTTATTAGTTTTGTTACAAAAATAAATGCTGTCTCTTATACACATATCCGAGCCCACGAG
>CAJXUO010000253.1 GCA_913061425.1 uncultured Lutibacter sp. | reverse complement strand
TGATATTATTAGGTGGTGAACCTGGAATTGGAAAATCAACTTTATTGTTACAAGTTGCGTTATCAATTTCTAAAAAAGTTTTATATGTTTCTGGTGAAGAGAGCCAAAGTCAAATTAAAATGCGTGCAGAAAGGCTTCAAAATAAAAATGAAGATTGTCTAATTTTAAACGAAACAAAAACTCAAAATATTTTTAAAAGTATTGAGAACAATTCGCCTGACATAGTTGTAATAGATTCGATACAAACACTTCATACCGATTCAATAGATGCCTCTCCTGGAAGTATTTCTCAAATTAGAGAAACTGCTGTAGAACTCATAAAATTTGCAAAAGAAACGGCTACTCCTGTAATTTTAATTGGGCATATTACAAAAGACGGGCATATTGCTGGTCCGAAAGTTTTAGAGCATATGGTTGATGTTGTTTTACAGTTTGAAGGAGATAGAAATCATACCTATAGAATTTTAAGGGCGCAAAAAAATCGTTTTGGTTCTACTGCAGAATTAGGGATCTATGAAATGCAAAATATTGGGTTAAGAGAAGTTGAAAATCCTTCTGAAATATTAATTTCTCAAAAAGACGAGTCATTGAGTGGAACCGCAATTTCGGCTACATTAGAAGGCGCTAGACCCTTGATGATAGAAATTCAAGCATTGGTTAGCACTGCTGTTTATGGAACTCCGCAAAGGTCTTCAACTGGATATAATATAAAAAGGCTAAATATGTTACTTGCGGTACTTGAGAAGAGAGCAGGATTTCGATTAGGAGCCAAAGATGTATTTCTAAATATTACTGGAGGCATAAAAATTGATGATCCAGCAATAGATTTGGCCGTAATTGGAGCGATACTCTCGTCTAATGAAGATGAGGCGATTCCGCAAGAATATTGTTTTGCTGCAGAAGTTGGACTTTCAGGAGAAATAAGGCCCATAAACAGAGTTGATCAACGTATTTTGGAAGCCGAAAAACTTGGTTTCACTAAAATATTTATTTCTAAATTCAATAAAATTGTCAAAAAAGACTACACTATAAAAGTTGTCTTAGTTTCAAAAATAGAAGACATTTACACACAGTTATTTGTATAAAAAAAGCCGAACAAATTGTTCGGCTTTTTTTAAAATATAAGTGCTTTTTTATTTCTTATTTACATCAAGAATATATTTCTCTAAAGCCATAGTCATTGATGGTGTTTCTGGAGTAGGAACTTTAATGTTACACTTTAAACCCGCTTCTTCAGCAGCAGCAACAGTAGAGTTTCCAAACACAGCAATTCTTGTTTCGTTTTGTTTAAATTTCGGAAAGTTTTTAAATAATGAATCTATTCCTGAAGGACTAAAGAAAACTAAGATATCATAAAAAACATTTTCCAAGTCAGATAAATCACTTACAACAGTTTTATAAAAAACTGCCTTTGTCCAATTTATTTCTAGAGCATTTAATTCTTCTGGAATTAATGGCATCAATTTATCAGAACATGGCAATAAAAATGTTTCGCTTTTATGCTTTTTAAGAAGTTTAACGAGTTCAGGAAACGTTTTCTTACCTACATAAATTTTACGTTTTCTATAAACAACATATTTTTGAAGATAAAACGCAATTGCTTCAGACTCACAAAAATACTTTAACTCATCTGGAACCGTATAGCGTAATTCATCTGCTATTCTAAAAAAATGATCTACCGCATTTCTACTAGTAAAGATAATTGCTGAATAATAGCTTAAATCTATTTTTTGAACTCTAATTTCTTTGGATGTGGCTCCTTCAACATGAATAAAAGACCTAAAGTCAATTTTTACCTTTTGCTTACTAGCTAACTCAAAGTAAGGTGAATTTTCTGATTTTGGGGTTGGTTGAGAGACCAAAATTGTTTTCACTTTCATATATTTTGTCTTTAAAGGGTTTTTTCTTAATAAGAAAATTGCTTAAAACAATTTCACTAAACTCTTGATTAAACAGCCAATTTTAATACTAATAAAATAGGCGCTATTTCAAGCGCACAAAAGTACAACATAAAATAAAACAAACGAGAAAATATTATTTTATTATTATTATTAAAAATAACTACGTATCTAATAATCAATAATATAGAAAAGAGGGCGATTGTAAAGTGAAATGCTAATAAATTATACGTTTTTATATAAAATATGAAAAAGGTAAAGGGAGTAATCAATAAGATAGAGCTGTATAAATAGCTGATTTTAGCAAATGTAAGAGATTCGTGTTCTTTATTTATTTCAAAAATGATTGCTAAAGCCTTGCCAACAATATACCTAACAAGGAAAAAGGACGACACGAAAATGGAAGTTTTTAAAAGTAGTTGTAAACTATTTTGCTGTATAATTTCTGGTTTATAAAAAATACAATATGCAAAAAACAAAAAACCAATAATTACAGATTGAATAAAGAAAAGAACGGCATTAAACCAATTAAAAATTGGTTGGTTTTCTTTACCATACTTTAAAAAGTATCCTTTTGAAAAATAAATAGTTACTAAATTAAAAAGGCGCTCTTTGTATAGCCACTTTACAATGGCAAGCAAAGAAAAAATAATAATAAAAAATAATAGTATCCAATCATTTTTAATCATCACTAAACTCGTTAAATAAATCATAAATTCTAATCCTCTCGATATAATCAACACAAAATTAGCAATAAAAAACTGTATCTTTGTGCTTCAATAAATTTTTATGTCCAACACCTTAATTATTATTCCAACTTATAACGAAAAAGAGAATGTTGAACTCATTATTCGCGCTGTTTTTTCTGAAAAAAAGGAATTTGACATTTTAGTTGTTGATGATACATCTTCTGATGGGACATATCAGATAGTTCAAAAATTAATTCCTGAATTTCCAAATCGTTTATTTCTTGAAATAAGAACGGAGAAAACGGGTCTTGGCGCAGCATATATTCACGGCTTTAAATGGGCGCTGAAGAAAAAATACACTTACATTATTGAAATGGATGCAGATTTTTCTCATCCTGTAAACAAACTTGAAACTCTATACAACTCTTGCTCTAAAGATGGTTTTGATATGGCTATTGGTTCAAGATATATTAAGGGAGGAAAAATAAGTAATTGGGACAAAAAAAGATTGTTATTGTCTTATTTCGCATCAGTATATGTACTGTCTCTTATACACATCTCCGAGCCCACGAGACCTCTCTA
>CAJXUO010000252.1 GCA_913061425.1 uncultured Lutibacter sp. | reverse complement strand
CAATTATATTATTGATGTGCTCTACAATTATTTTTATAATGAATAAAACTTCACTATTTTTGATAAAAATAAATTTTATGAGTAAAAAAGCATCAATTTTAAATAAAAAATCAATTGATTTTCTTGAAAAATATTTAAATAACGCCTCTCCTACTGGCTATGAAAGTGAAGGTCAAAAAATTTGGATGGAATATCTAAAGCCATATGTCGATACATTTATAACTGACAACTATGGTACTGCAGTAGGAGTAATAAATCCTGACGCAAAATTCAAAGTAGTAATTGAAGGGCATGCTGATGAGATTTCTTGGTATGTAAATTATATTACTGACGATGGACTTATCTACGTGATAAGAAATGGTGGTAGTGACCACCAGATTGCACCATCAAAAAGGGTAAACATCCACACTAAAAAAGGAATTATTGAAGGTATTTTTGGTTGGCCAGCAATTCACACTAGAAATGGTGGGAAGGAAGAATCACCAAAATTAGACAATATTTTTATTGATGTAGGGTGTAAAACCAAAAAAGAGGTTGAAAAATTAGGCGTTCATGTTGGATGTGTAATTACATATCCGGATCAGTTTTTTATTCTAAATAAAACAAATTTTGTATGCCGTGCATTGGACAATAGAATGGGTGGTTTTATGATTGCGGAAGTCGCTAGACTCTTAAAGGAAAATAAGAAAACACTTCCATTTGGCTTGTATATTACTAATTCTGTTCAGGAAGAAATTGGACTTAGGGGAGCAGAAATGATAACTCACACTATTAAACCAGATGTCGCTATTGTTACTGATGTTTGTCATGACACAACAACACCTATGATAAACAAGAAGAAAGAAGGAGAAACTAAGTCTGGTGATGGACCTGTAATTTCTTACGCACCAGCTGTTCAAAATAATTTAAGAGAGTTAATTATAGATACTGCTGAAAAGAATAAAATTCCTTTTCAAAGATTAGCTTCTTCTAGGGCTACAGGGACAGATACAGATGCATTTGCATACTCAAACGGAGGTGTTCCAAGTGCTCTAATTTCATTAGCACTGAGATATATGCATACTACTGTTGAAATGGTTGCAAGAGAAGATGTTGAAAATGTTATCAAATTAATTTACGAAAGCGTGTTAAAAATTGATCCAAAAAAAGGGTTTAGTTATTTCAAATAATATCTATGGATGACGAATTGATTGATATATTAAATGAAGATTTAACTATTCAAAAAACTTGTCCAAAATCTTATGCTCATATGCACGGTTTGCTTCATGCTTCTGTGCATATTTGGTTTTATACAAGTAATGGTGAAGTATTATTACAAAGAAGAGTAAAAACTAAAATTGCGTTTCCAAGTTTATGGGATATTTCTGTAGCAGGTCATATAAATTCAGGTGAAAATAAATATAAAGCAGCAATTAGAGAAGTAAAAGAGGAAATTGGATTGACTATTTTCAAAAAAGAATTAACCTATATTGGAATTTTTAAAGAATATTTTGAACATACATCCACATTTATAGATAATGAAATACATTACTTATTTTTATGTAATTTAAGTTTAGAAATAGAACAACTTAACATTCAAGTAGAAGAATTGTCTGAATTGAAGTTAATTTCAATAGCAGAATTTCAAAAGGAGTTAAATTTAGTAAGTGCGAAAAAAAAATACGTTCCACATCAGCAAAATTATTATAAAATTATCCTTTCAGAAATATCTAAACTCATATAAAACATCTTTACTTTCTAGATTCAATAATTTCTTTAACCACGTCAGGATTTAATAATGTAGAAATATCTCCTAAATTATCTAATTCGTCAGCTGCAATCTTACGCAAAATACGTCGCATTATTTTTCCACTACGTGTTTTCGGTAATCCGGATACAAACTGAATTTTATCACATTTTGCAATTGGACCTATTTTATCTGAGATTAATTTATTGATTTCAATTTTTAAATTATCACTAGCAATTACTTCATCATATAATATCACATAGGCATATAATGCATTTCCTTTAATATCATGAGGGAAACCAACTATGGCACTTTCCACCACTTGCTCATGTTCATTAATTGCATTTTCAATTGGTGCAGTTCCTAAATTATGACCAGAGACTATAATAACATCATCAACTCTACCCGTAATTCTATAATCTCCATTGTCATCACGTAAAGCCCCATCACCAGGAAAATAATAATTTGGATATGCAGAGAAATAGACATTTTTATAACGCTGATGATTACCATAAATAGTTCTCGCTAAACTTGGCCAAGGATGTTTAATTGCCAAAGTCCCTTCTGCTTTAATATTAGATATCTCATTTCCTTTTTCATCTAATAGTACTGGTTGAATTCCAGGTAAAGGCAACGTTGCAAATGTTGATTTATCTTCTGTAACACCTGCCAAAGAAGAAATCATAATACCTCCTGTTTCAGTTTGCCACCAAGTATCTACTATTGGACATTTATTTTTACCAACATTATCATCATACCAATGCCATGCTTCTTCATTTATTGGCTCACCAACTGTTCCTAAAACTTTTAAACTTGATAAGTCATATTTAGTCACCAATTCTTTTGGATGTTTTGCTAAAGCTCTAATTGCTGTTGGTGCTGTATAAAATTGATTTACTTTATGTTTCTCGCATATCTGCCAAAATCTTCCATAATCAGGATAACTTGGTACACCTTCAAACATTACAGTTGTTGCTCCTGATATCAATGGACCATAAACAATATAACTATGACCAGTAATCCAACCAATATCCGCTGTACACCAATAAACATCTCCTTGATTATATTGAAAAACATTTTGAAACGAATATGCAGAATACACCATATAACCGCCACATGTATGAACCATACCTTTAGGTTTCCCTGTAGAACCTGAAGTATATAAAATAAACAATACATCTTCAGAATCCATTATTTCCGCTGGACAATTATCAGAAACACCAACTAATTCTTCGTGCCACCAAACATCAATTTCATCATTCCAAGAAACATTTTGTTTTGTGCGTTGAAATACAATTGATTTTTCAATACTTGGGCAACTCTTTAAAGCTTCATCTGCTATATCTTTTAAAGGAGTCGTTTTGTCACCCCTAAAACCACCATCTGCAGTTAATAGAACTTTACACTCAGCGTCATTAATTCTCGCTGCTAATGCTGTTGCAGAA
>CAJXUO010000251.1 GCA_913061425.1 uncultured Lutibacter sp. | reverse complement strand
TACACCTCTCTATTCGTCGGCAGCGTCAGATGTGTATAAGAGACAGACTTTATACAATGCCAACGCATCAATTATTAAAATCATTATCGACAACTTTAGAAGGCTCTCTTTTTTATGATGAACTGCATAAAAGTATGTATGCAACAGACGCATCTGTATATAGAAAAAAGCCGTTAGCAGTTGCCATCCCTAAATCTATTCAAGATTTACAAGCAATCATCCATTTTGTAAAAGAAAACAATACAACGCTCATTCCAAGAGCAGCAGGAACTTCTCTTGCAGGTCAGTGTGTTGGCGATGGAATCATTGTAGATATTTCTAAATATTTCAATAAAATTATTTCATTTGACCAAGAGCAGCAAACCATTACTGTTGAACCAGGAATAATTCGAGATGATTTAAATCATTATTTAAAACCTTTTGGCTTATTCTTCGGGCCAAATACTTCAACATCAAATCGCTGTATGATTGGCGGAATGGTTGGTAATAACTCCTCCGGAACTACATCTATTCAGTTTGGAGTCACGAGAGATAAAATTAGCAGTTTAAAAACACTCCTTTCTGATGCTACGGAAGTTGAATTTTCGAATATTAATTCAAATGAGTTCATTGAAAAAACACAATTAAACACATTAGAAGGAACAATTTATAAAACAATTTATGATGAACTTTCTAATCCAGAAAATCAATTAGAAATACACAGTGAATTTCCTAAAAAATCAATTCATAGAAGAAATACTGGTTATGCAATTGACAGCCTTTTAACGTCTGATTTATTTGGAGGAAATGAACCAACCATCAATCTATCAAAACTGCTTTGTGGTAGTGAAGGTACATTGGCTTTCACAACAGAAATTACATTGAAATTAGATCCACTTCCACCAAAAGAAAGTATTCTCGTTGCTGCCCATTTTAACGCTGTCCAAGAAAGTATGGAAGCCGTTGTAATTGCTATGAAGCATAATTTATTTATGTGTGAATTGATGGATAAAACTATCCTAGATTGTACTAAAAATAATCGTGAACATATAAAGAATCGCTTTTTTATAAATAGTGATCCTGAAGCAGTATTAATGTTAGAAGTTTCGGCAGATACCATAGAAGAAGCAACAATCCTTGCAGATACTTTAATTACAGACTTACAGCAGAACAACTTTGGATATGCATTTCCAAAATTGACTGGAAATGATATTGATAAAGCGTTTTCTTTACGAAAAGCAGGTTTAGGATTACTGGGAAATATGATAGGTGATAAAAAAGCCGTTGCGTGTATTGAAGATACTGCAGTAGAACTTTCAGACTTACCAAATTACATCAAAGAGTTTACCAAAATGATGGATGAGTTTGGTCAAAAGGCAGTCTATTACGCACATGCAGGAGCAGGAGAAATTCATTTAAGACCCATTTTAAATCTCAAAAAAAAGGAAGATGTTGTTTTATTCAGAAAAATAACAACTGAAACTGCCAAATTGGTTAAAAAATACAAGGGTTCTTTTAGTGGTGAACATGGAGATGGAATTGTTCGTTCAGAATTTATTCCCATGATGATTGGTCATAAAAATTATCAACTTTTAAAACGCATCAAAAAGGCATTTGATAAAAATACTGTTTTTAATAAAGGGAAGGTTATTGACCCTTTATTAATGGATGAATCTTTGCGCTACACTATAGATAGAGATGAGCCTAAAATTGAAACTTTATTTGATTTTTCTGATTCTGAAGGCATTCTAAAAGCAACCGAAAAATGTAATGGATCTGGAGATTGCAGAAAGTCGGTAAATGCTGGCGGAACTATGTGCCCAAGTTATAGAGCAACAAAAAACGAACAAGATACAACGCGTGCAAGAGCGAATACTTTACGAGAATTTCTAACCAATTCAGACAAGCCTAACAAGTTTGATAACAAAGAATTAAAAGAAGTTTTTAGTCTTTGCCTAAGTTGTAAAGCCTGTGCTACAGAATGCCCGAGTAATGTTGATGTAGCAACTTTAAAGGCTGAATTTCTATACCAATATCAGAAAGAAAATAAACCGAGTTTTAGAGATAAACTATTTGGTTTTAATGCCAAGTACAATGAACTTGGAAGTAAATTTCCAAGAATTACAAATTTCATATTGCAACAATGTATTACTAAAAAAATAATGGGATTTGCAGTACAACGAAACATACCAAAGTTGGGGAAATATACCTTGCGGAAATGGTATACGAAGAAGTATCAAAAAAATAATTCGAGTAAAAAAGTGTATCTATTTTGTGATGAATTTTCTAATTACAACGATGTTCAAATAGGAATAGATACCATTCAATTACTATCAAAATTAGGCTATGAAGTATTAATGGTATCACATCTAGAAAGTGGCAGGAGTTTGATTACCGAAGGTTTTTTAGACGAATTTAAAATAATAGCCAATAAAAATATCGCTACTTTTAAAGACCTCATTTCGGCAGATACTCCGTTGATTGGAATTGAACCTACTCCTATTCTTACTTTTAGAGATGAATATTTTCGTGTAGCAAATGATAAAAAAAGTGCTGAAAAATTGGCAAAAAATTGCCTTACAATAGAAGAGTTTATACAACTACAAATAAAAAATAAAGTCCTTTCTTCTTCCAATTTTACTAGTGAGAAAAGAGAGGTTAAAATTCACGGTCATTGCCATCAAAAAGCCTTAATTGGAATGAATCCTTCTTTTGAAATGATGAGTTTACCTGAAAACTATACAGTAACCATCATTAATTCAGGATGTTGTGGATTAGCTGGCTCGTTTGGATTTAAAAAAGAACATTACGAATTGAGTATGCAAATAGGTGAAGACACCTTGTTCCCTAAAGTTAGAAATTACAAAGAAGATACAATTATTGTGGCCTCAGGAACAAGTTGCCGTCAACAAATACATGATGGAACCAAAAGAGATTCATTGCATCCATCAACAGTATTATTAAATGCTTTAAAAAACTAAGTCATGAAAAAAATCATAGTAGTTATTACGTTATTAATTGCTTTTACAAGTTGTAAAAAGGAATATATTACTTGTGAAATTAGCACTTCAGAAGGAGACATCATCATGGAATTGTATGAAGATAAAGCCCCTAAAACGGTTGCTAATTTTTTACGCTATGTAGATGTCAATTACTATGAAAATAGTTCGTTTTTTAGAGTATGTACTCCAGA
>CAJXUO010000250.1 GCA_913061425.1 uncultured Lutibacter sp. | reverse complement strand
AGATGTAATAGTCTCTAAAGAGTTTGGGTTTACAAATTCCATAAAGTCTTTATCTTTATGTCCGTCTGGAGACTCATCATTAAATAAACGGTCGTATAATCTTACTTCAGCCTTTAAAGCGTGTTTTATTGAAACCCAATGAAGTGTTCCTTTTACTTTTCTTTGACTTGCTTCAGAACCACTTCCGCTTCTAGAATCTTGATCATAAGTACAGTGAATTTCTGTAACCTCTCCATTTTCATCTTTTACACAACTTTCTGCCTTAATAATATAAGCGTTTTTTAAACGGACTTCTTTTCCTAGTTTTAAACGGAAGAATTTCTTGTTTGCTTCTTCTCTAAAATCTTCTTTTTCAATATAAATTTCTCTTGAAAACGGAACATTTCTACTTCCAAATCCTTCTTCATAATCATTGTAATTAGCATCTAACAACTCTTCACTATTTTCAGGATAATTAGTTATCACCACCTTTACAGGATCTAAAACGGTCATTACTCTAGGAGCAATTTGATTCAGATGATCTTTAATACTATGCTCTAATAATGCAACATCAGTAATATTGTCTCTTTTTGTTATTCCAGATGTTTTACTAAAAGTTAAAAGAGCTTCAGGGGTATAACCCCTTCTTCGTAAACCAGAAATAGTTGGCATTCTTGGATCGTCCCACCCATTAACAATTCCATTTTCAACCAATTGCAATAATTTTCGCTTACTCATTACAGTATAACTTAAATTTCGTCTTGCAAATTCACGTTGTTTAGGACGTAGTTTTTCTGCATCAACTACTTGGTCTAAATACCAATCATATAAATCACGATGACTTTTAAATTCTAGCGTACAAAAAGAATGTGAAATTTGTTCTATATAATCTGATTCTCCATGAGTCCAGTCATACATTGGATAAATACACCAATCATTTCCAGTTCTATGATGTGATTTTTTTAATATTCTGTATAAAATAGGATCGCGCATATGCATATTATTATGCGACATGTCAATTTTTGCTCTAAGCACACAAGCACCTTCTTTAAATTCACCATTCTTCATTTTTTCAAATAATGATAAATTTTCTTCAATAGAGCGATTTCTAAAAGGGCCATCACTTCCAAGACTTGTTGGAGTTCCTTTTTGTGAAGCTATTTCAGCAGGAGTTTGCTCATCAATATAAGCCTTTCCCTTTTCTATCAATTCAATTGTCCAATTGTATAATTGCACAAAATAATCTGAAGAATACACTTCTTTATTCCATTTAAAACCAAGCCATTCAATATCTTTTTTTATGGCATCTACATATTCTTGCTCTTCTTTTGCTGGATTTGTATCGTCAAAACGTAGGTTAACAGGCGCGTTATAACGCTGCCCTAAACCAAAATTTAAACAAATTGACGCTGCATGGCCAATATGTAAATATCCGTTTGGTTCTGGTGGAAAACGAAAGCGTAATTTGTTTTTATCCAATCCGTTTGAAAGATCTTCTTCAACAATTTGTTCAATAAAGTTCAATGATTTTGTTTCTTCGCTCATAGTTAAATAAATGAACTACAAAATTAGAGAAAATAATGTGATAAAAACCTATAAGTAATTAACTTCTTAAGTTAGTAAACTTCTAACTTCTACTTCTGGAAAATTTTTACTAAATTTTATTAGTTTATTTATTCCTAAACGTTTGTTTATATGGTCTCTTGATATTTTTTAGGCAAATTTAATACACTAACTCCAAAACTTTTCACGAACCTTCATAAGAATCAAATATCTAAAAAAACTATTTGAAAACTGTAAAACAAGTATATTTGTATAAAGTTTGAATCATGGGAATAATCAAAGTAGAAAATATTAGAATATACGCCTATCACGGTTGCCTTCTTGAAGAAGGGAAAATAGGTTCTGATTACCGAGTTGATATAAAAGTGAAAGCAAATTTAGAGACATCTGCAAAGAGCGATGAACTAGCTGACACGGTTGATTATGTGCGTTTAAATAAAATTGTAAAAGAGGAAATGGCAATTCGTTCTAAACTTCTAGAACATGTGGCAGATAGAATTTTAAATAGAGTTTTAGATGAAATTTTAATGGTACAAATTGCGGATGTATCTGTATCAAAAATAAACCCGCCAATTGGTGGAAATGTTGAAAAAGTTACGGTAAGACTTCAGAAAAAAAGGAAACACTAAAAATACTTGTCAGCCAATTAAAAATAATTAAATTTGCAATCACAATTGGCGTTGTGGCCGAGTGGCTAGGCTGGGCTCTGCAAAAGCTCCTACAGCGGTTCGAATCCGCTCGACGCCTCAAAACCGTTTCGAATTTTCGAAACGGTTTTTTATTTTCTTTAACATATAAACTATTAGAATTTCATCATATTTGTAAAAACTCAATTAAATGAAGATTTATCCAATAGAAACAGGAAACTTTAAACTTGACGGCGGCGCAATGTTTGGAGTTGTTCCTAAGAGTTTATGGCAACGCACGAACCCTACGGATGAAAAGAATTTGATTGACATGAGTATGCGCTGTATGTTGATTGAAGACGGCGATAGATTGACATTAGTAGATACAGGAGTTGGAGATAAGCAATCAGAAAAGTTTTTTAGTTATTATTTTTTGTTTGGAGGATATTCATTAGACGCTTCTTTGGCAAAACATGGTTTTCATCGTGATGATATTACAGATGTTTTTTTAACACACTTACATTTTGATCATTGTGGAGGTTCTATTCAATGGAACAAAGACAGAACAGGATATGAGCCAGCATTTAAGAATGCTAAATTTTGGTCCAATGAAAGCCACTGGAATTGGGCAGCAAATCCTAACACTAGAGAAAAAGCCTCTTTTTTAAAGGAGAATATCAATCCAATACAAGAAAGCGGACAGTTGAATTTTATTGATTTGCCAAAAACAAACGTATTACAAAATTCTCCATTGGGTTTTGATATTTTCTTTGCTGATGGTCATACCGAAAAGCAAATGATTCCACAGATACAATATCAAGAAAAAACGGTAGTTTTCATGGCAGATTTATTACCAACTACAGGACACATACCATTGCCTTATGTGATGGGTTATGATACTAGACCACTACTGACAATGGACGAGAAACAACTTTTTTTAAATAAAGCCGCAGATGAGGAGTATTATCTGTTTTTAGAGCACGACGCACAATCGGAACTCTGTAC
>CAJXUO010000249.1 GCA_913061425.1 uncultured Lutibacter sp. | reverse complement strand
TATTGTGCTCTATCACAATAATTGAATGTCCGTTTTTAATCAAAGCATCAAACGAAGTCAATAATTTTTTAATATCATGAAAGTGTAAACCTGTTGTAGGTTCATCAAAAATAAATAAAGATTTACTTTGACTTGTGCCTTTCACCAAAAAGGAGGCGAGCTTTATACGTTGCGCTTCACCACCAGAAAGGGTAGAAGAAGACTGTCCTAAAGTTACATAGCCTAACCCAACATCTTGTAATGGTTGTAGTTTTCTCGCAATCTTAGTTTCGTCATACTCATTAAAAAACGCAATAGCATCATCAATAGTAGCATTTAAAAGATCATGGATATTCTTGTCGTTATACTTAACTTCAAGCACTTCTTTTTTGAAACGTTTTCCTTTACAGCTGTCACATTCTAAGTGCACATCTGCCATGAATTGCATTTCTATGGTTACCTCTCCATCACCTTTACAGGTTTCACAACGACCACCTTCTACATTAAAAGAAAAATGTTTTGGTTTGTAGTTTCGTATAACGGATAGTTTTTGTGAAGAAAAAAGACTTCGAATATCATCATAAACCTTAATGTAAGTCACAGGATTTGAACGGCTAGATCTTCCTATAGGATTTTGATTGATAAACTCTACATGTTCAATCGTATCAAAATTACCTGTCAATTCTGTAAACTGACCTGCTTTTTCTCCAAAGCCACTAATTTTCTTCTGTAATGCTGGGAATAGAATTTTGCTTACTAATGTGCTTTTACCGCTTCCAGAAACTCCTGTTACTACAGTAAGAGAATTTAAAGGGAATTTTACATCAATGTTTTTTAGATTATTTTGACGTGCTCCAAGAACTTGAACAAATTGCTTTGTAACTCTTCTTTTTTGCGGAACAGTAATTTCCATTTTTCCATTTAGATATTGAGCCGTAAGAGAATTGGACTTTAAAATTTCTTTAAAAGTACCTTCTGCAACAATATTTCCTCCTAAGGTTCCCGCTTCTGGACCAATATCAATAATCATATCTGCTGCTTTCATAATGTCTTCATCATGCTCTACAACAATTACGGTATTTCCTAAATCACGTAAATCTTTTAATACCGAAATCAATCTTTCAGTATCTTTTGGATGTAATCCAATACTTGGTTCGTCAAGGATATACATAGAGCCAACCAAACTACTTCCAAGAGAAGTTGCTAAATTTATTCGCTGACTTTCACCTCCAGACAACGTATTTGAAGTTCTGTTTATCGTCAAATAGTTCAGACCAACATTTGTCAAAAATTCTAAACGATTGTTAATCTCTACTAACAATCTTTTTGCAATATTTTTTTCGTGATCGGTAAGTTTTATTTCTTTAAAGAAAACGGATAGTTCATCTAAAGGTAGTTCAATGAGTTCCGAAATATTTTTAGTACCAACAGTTATAAAGTCTGTTTCTTTTCTCAATCTTTTACCGTTACAGCTTGTGCATTTTGTTTTCCCTCTATAGCGAGATAACATAACTCTGTACTGGATTTTATAACTTTTTGATTCTAAATACTTGAAGAAAACATGTAAGCCTTCAAAATATTCATTTCCATTCCATAAAATTTCCTTTTGGGTTTCAGTCAACTCAAAGTAAGGTCTGTGGATTGGAAAATCAAACTTATAAGCATTGTCAATCAAGTTGTCTTTAAATTCTAGAAAACTATCTGATTTCCATGGGAGAATAGCATTTTCAAATATTGACAAACTTGAATTTGGTATTACTAAATCTTTATCTATTCCAATTATATTCCCGTAACCTTCACATTCTGGACAAGCTCCATATGGATTATTGAAACTAAATAAATGTGTGTTTGGTTCTAAAAACAACATTCCATCGAGTTCAAATGAATTGCTAAATACTCTTAAATTAGGTGCTGTTATATTTTCTAGAGTACAAGTTCCTTTTCCTTCAAAGAATGCTATTTGTACCGAATCAGCCAATCTATTGTAGAAATCTTCTGAATGATTCACTACAATTCTATCAATAACTAATTCAAAATTATCTGTAAACTCACCTTTGGCTAATGCTACTGTTTTTGAAAAATCTTCAATTCTGATGACTTCATTCTTATATTTAACTCTCGCATACCCTTGTTGAGAAAGTATCGATAAAGTCTTAGTGACATTTCTTTCTTTTGGAATATGAACTGACGCTAACAATAAAAGTTTTGTTTTCTCTTTTAATGTTTTCACATAATTAATAACATCAGAAACTGTATCTTTTTTTACCTGATCACCAGAAATAGGAGAGTAGGTTCTACCAATTCTAGCATAGAGTAGCTTTAAGTAATCGTAAATTTCAGTGGTTGTTCCGACTGTAGAGCGTGGATTTGTACTGTTTACTTTTTGTTCTATTGCTATTGCAGGCGAAATTCCTTTTATATAATCTACATTTGGTTTGTTTAATCTTCCTAAGAATTGACGTGCATATGAAGACAGGCTTTCAACATATCTTCGCTGACCTTCTGCATATAGTGTGTCAAATGCTAAACTAGATTTTCCCGATCCAGAAAGACCCGTAATTACAACTAGTTTGTTTCTTGGTATTGCAACATTAATGTCCTTTAAATTATGAAGTTTAGCACCTTTTATCAAGATGTTTTCTTTCGGATTTAATGCAGCAATATTCTTGGTCATTTTAGTTATAAAAATTGAATAGATGCAAAGATAAAATAAAGAATTTGTAAATACTCTTAGGTTTATAATTAATCCAATATTTTTTTTAAAGTAACAAGGAAAATTAAACTTTATCGCCAAATAATTTGGTTTTTACATAAAAACAATTCATATTTGTGACTTACTTATAATACACATACCCTATTACATACTATTACTTTTAAAAAAATTTAACGTTTAATTTAGGCAATTTAGCCTAGTGTTACTTGTTATTTAAAATTATAGTTATGGATAAATTAAAGGTATTAGACAGCACACTAGTTTCAAACTACATTAATGGTGATGAGAAATGTTTCGAAATTTTGGTTTTGAGACACAAGCAAAGAGTTTACAATTTTATTTTTTCGAAAGTACTTAATCGAGATGTCACTGAAGATGTTTTTCAGGATACATTTATTAAAGTGATAAATACTTTAAAAAGAGGTAAGTATAACGAAGAAGGGAAGTTCTTGCCTTGGGTTATGCGTATTGCACACAACCTT
>CAJXUO010000248.1 GCA_913061425.1 uncultured Lutibacter sp. | reverse complement strand
ATGTAGAGAGGTCTCGTGGGCTCGGAGATGTGTATAAGAGACAGAAATTAATAGAACCCAGTTCTCCTAAAAATCCTTTTCAATTTGATTATCAAAAGTATTTGAAAAATCAAAATATTAATCATCAAGTATATACTTCCTTTAACTCATTTTTAAAATTATATAATCGTAGTTTTTCTTTTAAAGGATTGGCTTCTAGATTTAGAAAGTCTATAAATAAAGCCCTGATAAAAAACGGATTTAAAGGAAATGAATTAGGCGTTATAAATGCACTTCTTTTAGGTCAAAGGCAAGATATTTCTTCAGAGCTATTAGAAAGTTATGCTGGAGCAGGAGCAATTCATATTTTGGCAGTATCTGGATTGCATGTTGGAATTATTTTACTGATTCTAAGTTTTATTTTTAAACCAATTGAGCGATTTAAGAATGGAAAATTGATAAAACTAATTGTTATAGTACTCTTACTTTGGATGTTTGCTTTTATTGCAGGCTTGTCTGCTTCAGTTGTAAGAGCTGTGGCTATGTTTACAGCAGTGGCTATTGGGATGACTTTTAAAAGGCCAACAAATGTGTACAATACATTAATTATTTCAATGTTCTTTTTACTACTGTTTAATACAAACTTTTTATTTGATGTTGGTTTTCAACTCAGTTATCTAGCAGTATTTGCTATTGTTTGGTTACAACCGTTGTTATATAACTTGTTAAGTATAAAGATGAAATTTTTTGATTTCTTTTGGCAATTGTTAACGGTTTCTTTTGCCGCTCAAATTGGAATTTTACCTTTGAGTATTTATTACTTTCATCAGTTTCCGAGTTTGTTTTTTATATCTAATTTATTAATTGTTCCTGCATTAGGAATAATTCTTGGAGGAGGTATTCTCGTCATTTTTTTAGCCTTATTAAACATTCTCCCCTCTTTTTTAGCGAAAGGATATAGTGAGTTAATTCACTTAATGAATTCAATAATTGAATGGGTAGCAAAACAAGAAGATTTTTTGATTAGAAATATTTCATTTTCAATATTCATGGTCATAGTATCTTATGTTTTTATTGTATTCGCCGTTAAACTATTGACTAAAAGAAAACCAATTCATTTGATTTATTTTTTAGGCGCTATTTTAGTACTTCAATCAGTATTTATATATGAGAAAAGGAAACTTCAAACAACCAATGAGTTTATTGTTTTTCAAAAGAGTAGATACTCAATGCTTGCGATGAAAGAAGGAAATCAATTAGCTGTTTTTCATAATTTAGATAGTGTAGTTTTAAAGAAGGATAGATTGATTGAGCAATACAAAGTTGGAGTAGGTGCTGTTGAGTTGAAACGAAATAAAATTCAAAATCTGTTTGAATATAACCACCAAAAAATATTGATTATTGATAGCTTGGGGATCTATCAATTCAGTAATTTGAAGCCAGAAATTATAATTTTACGACAATCACCTAAGATTAATTTGAGAAGACTTATAGATTCTTTAAGCCCAAAAATCATCATTGCAGACGGCTCTAATTACAAGTCGTATGTAAAATTTTGGAAGGAAACATGTAAACAAAAAAATACTCCTTTTCACAGTACATCACAAAAAGGAGCATATATTTTAAAAGATTAAATTTTAGTTGTCTGCTAACTCAAAACCTTAAACTTCATCAGTGTGCATTTCAACTTCATTGTCTTCAGCACCATGTGTAAGACGTTTTAAAGGTTTAAGTAAAGCGATTACTAACAATCCAAATACTACAGTAAATACTACTATTCCTGTGAAAATTGTATACTCACCATATTCAGCTGATTTTTCACCTAAAATACCAGCAACTTTCCCTCCAAGTCCAGTAGCAGCAAAATAAAGTCCCATCATTAATGACGCGTATTTTACAGGTGCTAATTTTGTAACAAATGATAATGATACAGGAGATGAAGATAGTTCACCAATTGTGTGAAATAAATATGCAAGAATTAACCATTGCATTCCAGAACTACCATTTGCTTCAAATTCTCTTACTGCAATAATCATAAATACAAAACCTAATCCCATAATGATTGTTCCTGTTGCCATTTTAAATAATGAAGATGCTTCTTTATTCTTAAGTTTTCTTTTTGCCCAAATATTTGCAACCCAAACTGCTAATAGAATAATGAAACCAGCATTTAATCCTTGAAACATTGGAGTTGGAATTAAATATCCAAGCAACATTCTATCTGTTTTTTGTTCGGTATAAACGCTCATTAATCCTCCAGCTTGTTCAAAGGCTCCCCAGAAAACAATTACTAATAGAAATGATAATAAAAGAACTAAAAATCTATCTTTCAACACTTTAGTATCTAGGTCTTTGTAGATCATCATTAAAAGTCCAATAACTAAAGATAAAAACACAAATAGCGCACCATAGCCCCAATGATCAACACCTTCTTTAGTGTATCCTACGTATAATGATAAGATGATTAAAACTGTTACTATTACTAAGTGTATTGGCGATTTGAAAATATTTCCAAATAATTCACCAATTGAAACATCATTCTTTTTATCTTCTGATGACATTTTATTACCTACATGAGCAATGTATTTTTGACCCCAAATATATACCAGTAAACCTATGACCATTGCAATTCCTGCAAGACCAAATCCTGCATGCCATCCCCATTTCGCAACTACTAAACCTATAAAAGTGGTAGCTAGTAAAGAGCCTAAGTTTATTCCAATATAAAAGATGCTAAATCCTTTATCTCTTCTTATATCACCTTTTTTATAAAGCCCTCCAACCATCGTAGAGATATTAGGTTTTAAACATCCAACTCCAGCAATGATAAATAATAAACCAGTAAAAAATGCCCAATCGGCTTCAATTGCTAATACACCATGACCTATTGATAGTAGCACTGCTCCTAACATTACAGTCTTTTTTTGACCTAAAACTTTATCGGCTAGAATCCCTCCAGGAATTGATATAAGATATACAAGCATCACATACCAACCATATAATTGATACGCTTCAAGCTCAGTCCATCCTAAACCAGGACCATTTGTATTTGAGGCTTGAGCAATCATATAAATAACTAATATTGATCGCATTCCGTAATAAGAAAAGCGTTCCCACATTTCAGTAAAAAATAATACATAGAGTCCTATTGGATGTCCCCAAAGTTCTTTTTGATGTGGTTTTAATGCTGTACTTGA
>CAJXUO010000247.1 GCA_913061425.1 uncultured Lutibacter sp. | reverse complement strand
GAAGATATAGATTTACTTTTTTAATTAATTCAGCATCATGTGCTCTATTTTTATCAAGCCATAAAATTGCAGGTGTATTAGTTGCTTTTGCTCTATTTACTGCCAATTTAATCCAATCTTGAATTGGTAAGTCTTTCGTTTGACACATTCTCCAAATATCACCTTCATCTACCGTGTGCTCTAAAAGAATATTCTCGTTAGAATCTATAACTCTAACAACACCCTTTGATTTTAATTCAAACGTTTTATCATGCGATCCATACTCTTCTGCCTTTTGAGCCATTAATCCAACATTAGATACAGAACCCATAGTTGTTGGGTCAAATGCACCATGTTTTTTACAAAAATCTATTGTAGCCTGATAAATACTTGCATAACTACTATCAGGAATCACTGCTTTGGTGTCTTGTGAGTTTCCGTCTTTATTCCACATTTGACCAGAGTTACGGATCATTGCAGGCATAGAAGCATCAATAATTATATCACTTGGAACATGAAGGTTTGTAATTCCTTTATCGGAATCTACCATTGCTAAAGATGGACCGTTTTCAATACTTCTTTGAATATCGGCTTCGATTTCAGTTCTTTTTTTGTTAGGTAATTCTTTGATTCCGTTTAAAAGATTTCCGAAACCATTATTTACATTTACTCCAATTTCATTAAAAATATCTCCGTGTTTTTTAAATACATCTTTGAAGAAAACTTTAACTACATGACCAAAAATGATAGGATCTGAAACTTTCATCATAGTGGCTTTCATGTGCAATGAAAACAAAAGGTTATTTTCTTTTGCTGATGCTATTTCTGTTTCAATAAATGAGATTAATGCGTTTTTACTCATTAGTGAAGCGTCTATAATCTCACCTTTAATTAGCGAAACTTTTTCTCTTAATACTTCAATATTCCCGGAAGTATTTATGTGTTCAATTCTAACATTTGTATCATAATCTAGTGTAATTGATTTTTCGCTTGTAGCAAAATCATTTTCACCCATAGTTGATACATGAGATTTAGAATTAGCACTCCATTTACCCATAAAATGAGGGTTTTTTCTTGCGTAATTCTTTACTGGTTTTGGAGCTCTACGGTCAGAATTCCCTTCTCTTAAAACGGGATTTACTGCGCTTCCTAAAACTTTAGAATATCTCGATTTCAGTTCTAATTCTTCATTAGTTTTAAACTCTTCAGGATACTTTGGAATGTCAAAGCCTTTTTCTTGCAATTCAGCAATTGTAGCTTTTAACTGAGGTAGAGATGCGCTAATATTTGGTAATTTAATAATATTTGCTTCTGGACTTTTAGCTAAAATTCCTAATTCTGCTAAAGCATCATTTTGTTTTTGAGCAGCTGTTAAGTTTTCTGGAAAAGTTGCTAATATTCTACTAGCTAGAGATATATTTTTAGTTTCTATTTCAATATTTGCTGATTTGGAAAAGGCTTTTACAATTGGCAGCCAAGAGAGTGTTGCGAGGGCTGGGGCTTCATCTGTAAGAGTATAAGTGATCTTTGAAATGTTCGTCATTTTTATGTATTTAAAAGGGCTGTAAATTTACTGATTTTTACTTGAAATTTAAAGATTAAAATACTATTAATTGGGCTTGTTTTTTTTGAATATGACAATTATGGGCAGTGTTGTTTGCAGTATTTATAAAAACAAAAGCCATAATAATGATTGCTCGATTATTATGGCTTTTTGCTGGAGTTAATTTTTCTAATAAACTGTAATCATAATGATATGATTGCCACTTGTTGAATTTTTAAATTTACTTTTCACAATTAATTTAAACCTATAGTTTGATAAAACCTTAAAGTTTTCTAACTAGTACTTAAATGTAAATTCTCTCTAAACAACTTCTTATTAGCTATTTTCTCCGAATTAAAATAGCGCTAAAACTTTGTTATGATTTATAAAGTCATTTGTATTAAACACCTACTTCAACTATTTTTCAAATTCATATATTCCTTTCTGTATGCTAAATACTTGTTGACTATACTTTTGCTAAACTTGAAAAATGATGTTCATGAACGTTAAAAATAATTCAGTAAAATAAATCTCACTTATTATTTCTTTCACAAATATAAAAGATGTGCTGAAATTAGCCAAAAAAACAACTAGCTAGTTTTTAGCGAGATATGAACTGTACTTTTGAACAATTGTTGATAAACCAAAAAAAATCCCAATTTGAAATTTCAAATTGGGATTATAACTTAGTGAAGTTAAAGAATGTTATTTTCTTCTTACTTCTGTAATTCTTGCTTTCTTACCTGTAAGACCTCTAAAGTAGAAAATACGTGCTCTTCTAACTTTTCCTTGTTTGTTCACTTCAATTTTTTGAAGTGCAGGTAAGTTTAATGGGAAAATACGTTCAACTCCAACAGTACCAGATATTTTTCTGATAGTAAAAGTTTCAGAACTACCTGAACCTTTACGTTGAATTACAACACCTCTGAAATGCTGAGTACGAGTTTTTTCACCTTCTTTAATTTCGTAATAAACAGTAATAGTATCTCCTGCAGAAAATTCTGGGAAATCCTTTCTTGTAATAAATTCATCTTGAACGAATTTTACTAAATCTGCCATTTTAATAATTTTAATTGTTTTGTAAAGCCAACATTCACGATTCTCGTCAGAGGTTGATTTTGAGTTTGCAAATGTATTAAATTAGTTTTTTATAGAAAAATATAATTGAATTAATTTCAATCATCATTTTGTAATAAATCTGGTCTTATTTTTTGAGTGTGTTCTATGGCTTTTTCAGTACGCCATTCATCAATTTTAGGGGAGTTTCCTGAAAGTAAAATATCTGGGACTTTCATACCTTGATATTCAGAAGGCCTTGTGTAAACTGGCGGAGACAATAAATTGTCTTGAAAAGAATCTGTTAAGGCAGATGTTTCATTTCCTAATACACCAGGAATTAAACGAATAATAGAGTCACATAGAACTGCAGCTGCTAATTCACCGCCGCTCAAAACATAGTCGCCAATAGAAATTTCTTTGGTAATAAATTTATCTCTTACTCTTTGATCCACGCCTTTATAATGACCTGTAAGAATAATAATATTTTTGCTAAGTGATAGTGTATTCGCAGTTTGTTGATTCAGCGTTTTAGCATCTGGAGTCATATAAATAACGTCATCATAGGTGCGTTGTGCTTGCAATTCTGAAATACATTTA
>CAJXUO010000246.1 GCA_913061425.1 uncultured Lutibacter sp. | reverse complement strand
GCCTTCACTAATTTCATGACTATCATTCAGCGCTTTTGAAACTGTAGATATAGATACTCCAAAATTTTCTGCAATGTCTTTTATTGTTAGTTTATTCATAAGAATCAAATATAAGTTTTTTAAAGTTGTTTTATGAACTCTTTGAATAATAAAATCAATTTGGGTTCCACTTTTTTAGCAATTGCAATTATATCTTTTATGTCAACTTGATGAAGATTTAAGGGATCACATTCGTCTGTTAAAACAGAAATTGCTACACATGGTAGATTGATGCTTTTTGCCACAATAACTTCTGGAACAGTACTCATCCCAACAGCGTCAACCTCCAAAATTTGAAGCATTCTGTATTCGGCTCTAGTTTCTAATTGAGGTCCCAAAACACCAGCATACACACCTTCTTTTAAATCAATATTATTCTGAATAGCAATATTTTTTATTTGGCTATTTAGTTTTTTAGAATATGGCTCTGACATGTCTGCAAAGATGTTTCCAAATTTACTCTTTTTCTTAAAGATTAATGGAGAGTTTCCTTGAAGATTTATGTGGTCTTCGAGCAACATTAAATCTCCTTTTTTATAGTTTAGATTTATTGCTCCTGCAGCGTTTGAAATCAATAAATTTTCAATTCCTAGTTCTTTCATTACTCTAATACCATAGGTAACTTTCCATAAACTATAATCTTCATAAGCATGAAAACGACCAGACATTATCACCACTTTTTTTCCTGATAATGTTCCGTAAATCAATTTTCCAGCATGTGATACAACTGTGCTAATTGGAAAGTTAGGAATGTCGCAATATGAAATTTCAATTTCAATAGTTACTTCGTTCACTAGATTTCCAAGTCCTGTACCAAGTACTATTCCAACTGTTGGACTTTTAAATCCTTTTGACTTAAGAAAATCAGTAGTTGTAATTAGTTGTTTCGTTTTCATTTTTTTATGAGTTTAAAATTCACTGATACTCAAGTTATTTCTTCTCCTATTTTCAAACCAAATCGTTTTCTAAAGGCGTAAACTGCAATATATAAAATAGGTGTGTCTAAAGCGGCGATAATTATTTTGAATAAAAATCCACTTATTAATAACCCGCTAAACATACTCCAAGGTAAAATTTCAAAACTGCATAGTAAAGCCAATACGGTAAGTGTGTCTATAAATTGTGAAGTGAACGTTGAGAAATTATTACGTAACCAAAGATGCTTCCCATTCGTTTTTTTCTTCCAGAAATGAAAGATTCTAATATCAATAAATTGGGCAAATAAATAGGCCATCATTGATGCTAATACTGCAATTGGCGAAAGCCCAAAGACGTGTGTGAATGTTGCATCATTTACGGGTGAATTTTCTATTGCAGGAACTTCGTTGGCAATATAGATTATCAGCATAGAAAAGATGGATGCTATAATTCCAGCAATTACAACTCTATTTGCTTTTTTCTTTCCATAAATTTCAGAAATTATATCAGTAATTAGAAAAGTGATGGGGTATGGTAAAATTCCAACAGAAATTTCAAAACGATAAAGTCCAAAAGGGTTCCAATAAAAGAATTTTTGAAAAATTAAATTGGAAGCAACCAAAGCAGCAATAAACATTCCTGCTAGAATTAGGTAAATATTTTGTGCTAATAATCGATCTTTTAGAGCCATCCTACGAAAATACTAAATATTTGGCATTTCAATTTATAAAGCATCAAACAATATAATTTGTTATCTTTGTCATCGAAAAAACTACTAAAATAGGTTACGAATGAAAGCATATATTTTTCCAGGTCAAGGATCACAATTTACAGGAATGGGTTTAGATTTATACGAAAACTCTTCTGTGGCACAAGAATTATTTGAAAGAGCGAATGAAATTTTAGGTTTTCCTATTACAGACATCATGTTTGAAGGAACGCCTGAAGAATTGAAAGAAACGAAAGTAACTCAACCTGCAATATTCTTACATTCTGTTGTTTTAGCTAAAGCTTTAGGAGATGATTTTAAACCAGAAATGGTTGCTGGACATTCATTAGGTGAATTATCTGCATTGGTTGCCAATGGAGTGTTGACTTTTGAAGATGGATTAAGATTGGTTTCAAAACGTGCATTAGCAATGCAAAAAGCATGTGAAGCACAAGAATCTACAATGGCTGCAGTTTTAGGACTGGAAGATGCTGTAGTTGAAGAAACCTGTGCGGAAATTGATGGAGTAGTTGTTGCTGCAAATTATAACTGTCCAGGACAATTAGTGATTTCTGGAGAAATTGAAGCCACTAATAAAGCCTGTGAAGCATTGACTAAAAAAGGAGCAAGAAGAGCGATAGTTTTACCTGTTGGTGGAGCATTTCATTCACCATTAATGGAACCTGCAAGAGAAGAATTGGCTGCGGCAATTGAAGAGACAACTTTCAGTGAGCCAACATGTCCGGTATATCAAAATGTAGTTGCAAAAGCAGTTACAAATTCTGAAGAAATTAAAGAAAATTTAATTGCGCAATTAACAGCTCCAGTAAAATGGACACAATGTATCCAAGCCATGATTAATGATGGTGGAACTGAATTTATTGAAGTTGGTCCAGGAAAAGTATTACAAGGCTTAATGCGAAAAATTGATAGAACGGTTGCTGCTAGTGGAGCAAGTTTTGAGGCTTAATAGAGCCTACACTTATCGTACTCATGTATTGTTTCGTTGTGCACTAAGTTAGTAAAAAGAGAAAATTCAAATTTTCATCAGCGAGGTTTTTTTGAGTATATAAAGAGTTGACAATTAGGTATGAATGCCGTTGTAAGTGGTTATTTATATTGTTAATAATTGCCAACATTTGGTTTTTGTTAAGTTTAAACAAAGTGTTTTCTGATGTTGTTTTACTATTTCTAAATTAAGGTTCATTTTTTATTGCAAAACTCGAGTTTGATTTTATAATCAAGATTATATCTAATAGTTGTTTCTTTTGTGTCTACTTTTGCGTGGAATTATAATGAGCAATAAGATGTTGGATTATGTAGTAATTGGTGGCGCGCAAGCAGGATTAGCTATGGCTTATCATTTGAAAAAAATGAAAAAAAAGTTTGTAGTTGTTGATGGAGAAAAAGAAATTGGTGCTTCGTGGCTGAATAGATGGGATTCTTTAAAATTGTTTACACCAACAGAATACAATCATTTACCAGGCTTAAAGTTCAATGCTCCCAAAGAACATTATCCGACTAAATTTGAAGTTGCTA
>CAJXUO010000245.1 GCA_913061425.1 uncultured Lutibacter sp. | reverse complement strand
ATATTTTATTGTTTGGAGCTATTGTTTTTGCAGTGGTTACTTTTTCGAGAAATATAGCAGCAGGTTTTATTACTGTAATCTTACTTTTATTTATTCAAGGAGTTGTAGAAAGTCTACTTTCTGACCCCGAACAAAGATGGTTATTAGCTCTTTTAGACCCCTTTGGGTCTGGAGCAGTTAATTATTACACAAAATACTGGACGCCTTCAGAACAAAATGAATTGCACATTCCTATCAAAGAAATGATTGTATACAACCGTTTATTGTGGTTAGGAGTTTCAACTTTAATTTTTGGATTGGTTTATAAGTTTTTTACTTTTAGTCAAAATGCGATTTCTTTTTCATTCAAAAAATCTAAAGGAGAGAGAATTACAAAAACAAATTTTAGTGGAATTACAAGAATTACCTTACCAAAGATATCGTATGATTTTTCGTTCACTCAAAATTTAAAAACAACTTGGAAATTATCAAATATAGATTTTAAATATATTGTTAAAAGTTGGGCTTTTATTTCCATTGTGTTGGTAGGTTTGGTATTAATGATTGTTGGTTTGTCTGAAATAGGAGATATTTTTGGAACGCCTACACTGCCAGTTACTTGGAAAATGTTAAATATTGGAGGTATTTTTGCAGCTTCTATCAATATCTGCACCTTTTTATATGCTGGAATGTTGGTTCACAGGGCAAAAATTGCCAAAGTAAATCATATAATAGATGTAACTCCTGTTCCAAATTGGACCCTTTTATTTTCTAAGCTGATTGCATTGATAAAGATGCAACTGCTATTATTAACCGTTATTATGGTTTCAGGAATCCTTTTTCAAATCTATAAAGGTTATTATAATTTTGAAATAGGACATTATATAATGAATCTTTATTTCTTAGATTTTCTTAATTATTTAATTTGGGCTTTGTTGGCTATTTTTATTCAAACTTTAATAGGGAATCCTTATCTAGGGTTGTTTGCTTTATTGGTTATTTCTATTGGAATACCATTTTTATCATTGGCAGGGGTAGAACAATCAATTTTTAAATACAATCAAGGACCAGGCTTCAGCTATTCAGATATGAATGGTTATGGTGATTTAACTCAATTCTTAGTGTATAAAACCTATTGGATATTTTGTGGATTAGCTTTGTTAGTTATCTCAGCATTATTTTGGGTTCGAGGAATTCCTGCTTCATTTAAAGAAAGATTATCGTTAGCAAAATTAAGATTTAAAGGTGTTTATGCCGTTAGCTTGTTAGTTCTTTTAGTTGCTTTTTTTAGTTTAGGATTTTCTATTTATCAAGAAACAGCTTCTAAAGGAAAAAGAACCTCTTCGAAAGAAGCAGAATTAAGAAGGGTAGAATGGGAGAAAAAATATAAAAAGTTTGAAGATTACCAACAACCTAGAGTAATTGCTGTTAATGCAAATATGGATATTTACCCGAAGGAAAGATTCTTTGAAGCATCTGCAAAAATTCAAATGGTCAACAAAACAGATACCCCTATAGATAGTCTTTTCTTAAATCATAATGATTTAAAAAGTAGCTTCGAGTTTAGCAAACCCAATAAATTAGTTTCTGAGGATACCATACATAATTTTGATATTTATTATTTCGAAAACAAAATTATGCCTGGAGATACTTTAGAATTAGCAGTAACAGTTAAAGGTAATAAAAACACAACCTATAGAAGAAGGTCTACAGTTAGAGAAAACGGTACTTTCATCAATAATTTTGCTTTATTTCCATCTTTAGGCTATTCAACACAAGGAGAATTAACAGATAATAAAACTCGTAAAAAATATGATTTACAAAAAAATGATCTAAAATCACATCCGTCAGATTCAACAGCTTTGGGAGATACTTATATTTCAAAAGATTCCGATTGGATTAATTTTGAGGCAACTGTTTCTACATCCAAAGACCAAATTGCGATTGCTCCAGGATATTTGCAAAAAGAATGGACAGAAGGAGAGCGTAGATATTTTTACTACAAAATGGATAGTAAAATTCTAAACTTTTATGCTTTTAATTCTGGTAGATATGAAGTAAAAAAAGAAATGTTTAATGGAATTAGTTTAGAAATTTACTATCACAAACAACATACCTTTAATTTAGATAGAATGATGAAAGGGATGAAAGCATCCTTAAATTATAATTCAGAAAACTTTAGTCCTTATCAATTTAGACAAGCAAGAATTATTGAGTTTCCAAGAACAGGAGGAACCTTTGCACAGGCTTTTGCAAATACAATGCCTTTTTCAGAAGGAATTGGTTTTATTGCAGATGTAGATGATACAGATGACAATGGTGTAGATTATCCTTTTGCCGTAACTGCTCATGAAGTAGCACATCAATGGTGGGCGCATCAAGTAATTGGAGCAGACGTTTTAGGGGCAACTTTGCTCTCAGAAAGCATGTCAGAATACGTTTCTTTGAAAGTGATTGAAAGGGCACAAGGAAAAAATAAAATGAGAACTTTTTTAAAGGAAGCTCTAGATGGATACTTATTACAAAGAACCCTGGAAAGAAAACGTGAAAATGCTTTAATGTACAACGATGGTCAAGGGTATATACATTATCAAAAAGGGTCTATGGTTTTGTATGCTTTGAGCGATTATATTGGAGAAGAAAAAATGAATGGAGCAATTCAGAAATTTATAAATAAAGTAAAATTTCAAGAACCTCCTTATACAACTTCTATTGAATTCGTCAACTATTTAAAAGAAGCTACTCCAGATTCTCTGCAATATGTAATTAAAGATATGTTCGAAACCATTACTTTATATAAAAACAGAATAACGAATACGAAAGTAACTGAATTGGAAAATGGAACACATCAAGTTGATATTGAGTTTGAAGTTGCTAAATATAGAAATGATGAAAAAGGAAAACGTTATTATGGTGAAAAGGTTGGAGACACTTTGTCATATAAAACAGCTAAAATGAAGAAACCAATTCTATCAGTTCCTTTAGCAGATTATATAGATATTGGTATTTTTGCAGAAGAAGATGTTGAAGGTATTATGAAAGAAAAACTATTATATTTAAAAAAGCATAAGGTTACTTCAATCAACAATAAGCTTACGATCATTGTAAATGAAAAACCGATTGAAGTAGGTGTAGACCCTTACAATAAATTGATTGATTCACAATCTGATGATAACAGAAAGAAGATTTAAGAAGGCATAAAAACATCATATATATGAAAATAATAGTTGTTTTTTTTGTATTGATTAGTATTGCG
>CAJXUO010000244.1 GCA_913061425.1 uncultured Lutibacter sp. | reverse complement strand
GCCATATACATGCCTTTTGGAACGTCAGGAAGATGTCCTTGAGCATTTAACCAAAATTGTGCGCCATAGACTCCTTCTGAAGTATTTGTTGGTGTTGACGTGTATTTCACCCAATCTTCACTTATTATTTGTTCTCCATTCCAATTGCCATTATTCAAATACAGCAATCCATATTTAGCCCAATCTCTTGTTGTTGCCCAAGGATATGAAGAAGCAATATAATTTCCAGCCAAATCTGCCTCTAAAATCATTGAATGCATTCCAATTTTATCAATCAAATTAGAATACCAGAAATCTAAATATTCTTGATGTGTTTTAAATTTATCTCTAACAATTCCAGACAATAAATTACTTGTTCCAGAAGAATAATTCCAACTCTCATTAGGCTTTCCAACCAACGGTTTAGTCGCTTGAGGTTTGGTCATGTCGGTCTCCAAATACAACATTTTAGTAACATCAGAAATCTTTGTGTAATCTTCTTCCCATTCTAAACCGCTATTCATTTGCAGTAAATTGTGTATCGTAATTTGTGAACGTTCATCATTTTTCCATTCGTCAATTGGTGCTGGATTATGGATATCAATTTTCCCTTGTTGATCCAAAACGCCAATAACAGTACTCACAATACTTTTTCCCATTGACCAACCTAAAACCTTGGTGTTTTTATCAAATTCATCAGCATATTTTTCTGTAATAATTTGATTTTTATAAACAATCAACAAAGAGTGCGTTATATTTCCTACTGTATTTTGTTTAAAATAGGTGTCAACAATATTTTCTAACTTATGATAATCTACACTTGAGAAAACGGTATCCTTTTGAGGCAAATTTCCATAAGGAAACGGCAAGTTTTTAGGTGTTTGATTTCTATTAGGAATTAAATATGGAGCCTCTGGATCATAATCATCATTGATGACAACCGTTCCTAAACCTTCACGGTAAATTGCCTTTCTCGTTTTTAAACCAAATACTTTTGACGTAACCGATTTTTCATCAATATTTACTTCATTTGAAGCCAAGTTTATTGGCGAAAAGTTATTGTCCTTTCCTTCTATAGATTCTTGAGTTCTATCTGCAACAAACATTCCTGAAGCAGTGCTTTTAGCAGAAAATCCTGAGATTAGAACAAACTTTGGATAGTTTGTATAAATAATATAAGAAACTCCTAAAAGAAGGAATAATAAAAAATATTTGATAACCTTTTTCATGTATGTATTATTTCAATATTAGTAGTTTCATCATTTCTCTTGCTGCAATTTGTGCTTTCAATTCTATAAACGCTCTTGGCGTTTCGTCACCTATTTCATAGGTTACAGATTCTGCATTAAATTGTAAATAAAACCATCCTTTTGAAATTGGATCACCAACTGCGTAAGACTTGTCATCTGGAGAATAATCTGGAATAGCTGCGTCAATTGCACCTAACCAATAATCTTTAAATGGATAAATTGATGAATGTACATCATCTGGAAAGGTATAATACAAATCTTCTTGAGTAGAGTGAAAATCTAATCCTAAAACAACTTTATTTCTATATTTGTTGGCTGTATCTACAATATAATTTACAATTGTTTTTACCTCATCTTGTCGATAATAAGCCCAATCTCTGTTTAAATCAATCCCTCCTGAATTATGGCGCCAATGACCCAAATCAACTCCATCAGGATTTAACATTGGAAAAATTAAAATTCTATATTTTTTCATAAAATCTTTTCCCAATCGTGAATCCCCTAAAATTTCTTTTACAAATACTTGCATTGCCAAGTATCCTGTAACTTCTGGTGGATGTTGACGACTCAAAATCACAATCATTTCTTTCCCTTTTGGATCACCTTCATAAACATCTAATCCAATTAAATCTCTATTCAATTTACTTTTTCCAACAACACTATATCGAACATTTTGATGATTTGCAACTGACACAGCCCATTCTTTTGCATCTGTTGAATTATGGATTTCTTGAGCAGCAATCCATAATTTTTCTTTATTTAGTTTAAGGGTTAGTTCAGCACCTTTATTATCATTTATTAATTTAAAATTAGCACTGTCTATTGGCATCCAATTTTTACCGTCTGAACTTATTTTTGGCCAATATCTATGTGCTGAAGTTGGGTAATGTAATTGTAATCTTATATTTACACCCTTCTTTGACCAAATTCTAAATGCGTAGTGTGGACTCTCATTTATTGGCTCATTCTCTGGTAAAATGGTAACTTGAAGTGTTGAGTCATTTACTTTTTCAAAAGCGTTTAAACGTGCAGCATCAAACATATTATCAGCAAAAAAAGAAGTGCCTATTGCATATATTTTTTTGTCCTGATAACTTATCGGCTTGCTAGACGTATCCATAACATTAGGAAAATCATGCGTTTTTAATTTACTCGTCCCACAACTAAGTACAATTATTGATAGAGAAATGAACAGTAAAAATTGTTGAATTTTTTTAAGCATAACTAAAGTGATGTTTATTGAATAGTTCCTAACAAAAATAACACTTATTTCGTAGTTTTGTAAATCATAAGACTAAAAAGTAATTATGTTTGATATTTCTAAGATTCGTGCTGATTTTCCAATACTTAAAAGAACGGTAAATGGAAAACCTTTGGTGTATTTTGACAACGGAGCAACTTCACAAACTCCACAAATTGTGATTGATGCTATCGTAGATTATTATAGTAATTACAATGCAAATATCCATCGTGGAGTTCACACATTAAGTCAGGAAGCTACAGATAAATATGAAGAAGCACGACTTAAATTACAAAAGCATTTTAATGCCAAAAAGAGTCATGAAATCATCTTTACTTCAGGTACAACTCATAGTATTAATATTGTTGCAAGTGGTTTTGGATCTATTTTAAAAGAAGGAGATGAAGTCATCGTTTCTGCTTTAGAGCATCATTCTAATATTGTTCCATGGCAAATGCTTTGCGAAAAAACAGGCGCAGTATTAAAAGTAATTCCTATGAATATAGAAGGGGAATTGCTGATGGATGAATATGATAAATTAGTATCTAATAAAACTAAAGTAGTCTTTGTAAATCATATTTCAAATGCTCTTGGAACCATTAATCCTATTAAAGAAATTATCGACAAAGCTCACAAGGTTGGTGCTGCAGTTTTGATTGATGGCGCTCAAGCATGCCCTCATATAAAACCAGACGTACAAGTTTTAGACGCCGACTTTTATGTAGCATCTGCACATAAAATATATGGTCCAACAGGTGTTGGAGTTTTATACGGAAAAGAAG
>CAJXUO010000243.1 GCA_913061425.1 uncultured Lutibacter sp. | reverse complement strand
GTAGAGAGGTCTCGTGGGCTCGGAGATGTGTATAAGAGACAGATATAAAAGTATGGCTCAATCTTTGAATAACTCTTATAACCTGGCAAAAATAACCAAAATATATTGATGGACTTACAGATGTATCACAAATTTAATACCAAAACGAAAGCAATATATGTTTTCGTATTATCCTTCTGTTTTATTCTGATAAGTTTAACAACTTCTGCTCAAGAGAAAACCTATACTGTAGTATTAGATGCTGGTCATGGAGGTCATGATCCAGGAAAAGTTGGGTATAAGAAATTTAAAGAAAAAGATATAGCATTAAAGATAACTTTAGAAGTTGGAAAGCAATTAGAAAAAAATAAAGAAATCAAAGTTATATATACTCGTAAAACTGATGTTTTTGTTGATTTATACAAGAGAGGAAAGATTGCGAATAAGGCAGATGCAGATTTGTTTGTGTCTATACATTGTAATGCTCATAACACAAATGCATATGGTTCAGAAACATATGTATTAGGGTTGCATGCTAATAAACGAAATTTTGATGTTGCAAAGGCTGAGAACTCAGTGATATTACTTGAAGATAATTATCAAGAAAACTATAAGGGTTTTGATCCTAATTCTCCTGAATCTGTTATTGGATTAACGCTAATGCAGGAAGAATATTTAGATCAAAGTTTGCAATTGGCTAGCATTATCCAAAGTAAATTTTCCACTACTTTAAAACGAAAAAATAGAGGTGTAAAACAAGCAGGTTTTGTTGTTTTACATCACACCTATATGCCAAGCGTTTTGATCGAAACAGGATTTATTACGAATGTAACTGAAGCAAATTACTTAAATTCAAAAAACGGACAATCTAAGTTTGCTAAGACTATAGCAGAAGGTATTGGGAAATACTTAATGCAACTAGAATTAAATACGGTAGAAGATATAGTAATTATTGATGAAGTTAAAGTAGATGAGAATATTATCTTTAAAGTTCAATTAGCATCAGGACCAAAAAAAATAGAAACTAAATCGTATAATTTCAAAGGGCTTAAGGGGATTGAAAGAGTTAAAGTTGGGGCATATTATAAATACTATTTTGGTGGAACTTCAAATTTTAGCACTGTTAAAGAGTGTCAAAAGAGAGCTGTAAAGAAAGGATATTCTTCTGCATTTATTGTTGCTTTTAAAAATGGAGAAAAAATATCGGTTAAAAAAGCATTAAAAACTCCTTAGTAAATAATTTTTACTCACAAAAATTATTAGTAATATTGTGTTTTAATGGTGTATACATGATGTTGCATTTATGTAAAAAGTTGATGTATGAAAATATCTAGAGAATTAAAAACAGGTATTGTTGCAATAATAATTATTGCTGCATTTATTTGGGGTTATAACTTTATGAAAGGTCAAAACCTTTTTAATACTTCACCACGCACTTATTTTGCTGAATTTAATAATGTTCAAGGTTTGAACACCGCAAGTGCAGTGACCGTTAATGGTATGCAAGTTGGAAAAGTGATTGATATTACTTTTAATGAAAATGCAAGTAAGAGAGGTCAATTGATTGTTGAATTTGGAGTCGAAAATGACTTTAAATTTTCTAAAAATACTATTGTAAAAATATATAGTGCTAGTTTAATGGGAGGGAAGTCCTTAGCAATTATTCCATCATATGAAGGAGAAAATGCGTTATCTGGAGCATTTCTAAAAGGAGAAATAGAATCTGATATTTTTGCTTCTGTAGGTGATATCTTAAATCCACTTCAAGCAAAATTGGAGAGTGTAATTGTTAATGCAGATTCATTATTACTTGGTTTAAACCAAACAATAGATAAAGACACACGAAGAAATATAAGAAGTACAATTTCAAATTTAAATATAACAGTTTCTAATTTTAAAAAATCATCTATTTCTTTAGATGAATTGTTGTCAGAAAACAAAGATAAATTAGGAGCATCTTTAGCTAATGTGGAAATTGCAACAGAAAATTTTGTAAAAATTTCTGACTCATTAGTAAATGCAAATCTATCTCAAACAATTACTAAATTAAAAAGCACGATTTCTAATTTCGATAATATTCTTGCTGGAATTGATAGAGGTGAAGGTTCGATAGGAAAATTAATGAAAGATGAAGCATTGTATTCTAACCTTGAGAATGCATCAAAAGAACTTGAAGAACTGTTAAGGGAAATGAAAGAAAATCCAAAACGATTTGTGCATTTTTCATTATTTGGAAAAAAAGAAAAAGAATATAATCCTAACGAAGAATAACTAATGCAATACTTACCAAACATTTTATTTGCAATTCTACTTATCGCTGGAATTGGTTTTTTTGTAAAAAACATCAGTAAAATAAAGCGGAATATTAACTTAGGAAAAGATATTGACCGATCAGATAATAAATCTGAAAGATGGAAAAACATGGCGAATATTGCTTTAGGTCAAAGCAAAATGATTAGAAGGCCAGTTTCAGGTTTGCTCCATATTGTTGTCTATCTAGGTTTTATTATCATCAACATAGAAGTTTTAGAAATTATAATTGATGGCCTGTTTGGAACTCATAGAATTCTAAGTTTTTTAGGTGGTTTTTACACTTTCTTGATTGGTAGTTTTGAAATCTTGGCATTTTTAGTGCTGGTTTCAGTTATTATTTTCTGGACTCGAAGAATGATAGTTAGGATTCCAAGATTTTGGAATAAGGAAATGAAAGGTTTTCCTAAAAATGATGCATTATACATTTTGTATTTTGAAATGGTATTGATGTCTTTGTTTTTAATAATGAACGCTACAGACACAACTTTTCAAGAAGCAAACTTAGGAAACCCAATTAGTCAATTTGTTGCGATGCTCTTTAGTTCGTTTAGTGCTGATACGATTCATATTGTTGAACGAAGTGCTTGGTGGATTCATATTACCGGAATTTTAGTTTTCTTAAACTATTTATTTTATTCAAAACATTTACATATTTTATTAGCATTCCCAAATACTTTTTATGCAAATCTAAATGCAAAAGGACAGTTTCCAAATGATGAAACCGTAACGAAAGAAGTTCAATTAATGATGGATCCAAATGTCAATCCATTTGCTGCTGCTCCAGAAGGTACAGAAGACGAAGTTCCAGAAAAATTTGGAGCAAGTGATGTGACTGATTTGAATTGGGTGCAATTGATGAATGCTTATACGTGTACTGAGTGTGGAAGATGTACTTCAGTATGTCCTGCTAATCAAACAGGAAAAGAATTGTCCCCAAGAGCAATCATGATGAAGACTCGTGATCGATTAGAAG
>CAJXUO010000242.1 GCA_913061425.1 uncultured Lutibacter sp. | reverse complement strand
TACTCCTTCTTCTTTATACACTTGAGGTTCGTTTGCTTTTTCTCGAGTATAAGGGACATCTCTATTAGATGTTAAAATAAATTCATTTTTACCAGTAGGTAAATAGGTAACTGTACACATATTATAATATTAGTTTTGAAAAATTAAGCGCTAAAATTCTATTAAAAAAATTGTAACTTTGCGCTTTCAAAATTAGTCGATTAAGATTTAAAAACACACAAAATGGCAAGAGGATTTTTTAATGTACCAAAGGCAGTAAATGAACCTGTAAAAGGGTACGCTCCTGGATCTCCAGAGAGAGAAGAATTATTAGCAATGTACAAGTCTATGTACAATAGAAATATAGATGTTCCAATGCATATAAATGGCGAAGAGATTCGTACAGGAAACACTAAAAACATTACACCTCCACATGATCACAAACATGTTGTAGGTCAATATCACACAGCAGGTAAATCTCATGTAGATGCTGCAATTTCAACAGCACTTGCAGCAAGAGAAGCGTGGTCTAATGTTAGTTGGATGGAAAGAGCATCAATTTTTTTAAAGGCTGCTGAATTATTAGCAGGACCTTATAGAGCAAAAATGAATGCTGCAACGATGATAGCGCAATCTAAAAATGTACACCAAGCAGAAATTGATGCTTCATGTGAAATGATCGACTTCTTCCGTTTCAATGTACAGTATATGACTGATATTTTTAAAGATCAGCCTGATTCTGCACCAGGAATCTGGAACAGAGTTGAGTACAGACCTTTAGAAGGATTTGTGTATGCAATTACTCCATTTAACTTTACTTCTATTGCTGCTAATTTAGTAGCTGCACCAGCTTTAATGGGAAATGTTGTCGTTTGGAAACCATCTGATCATCAAGCATATTCTGCACAAGTAATTGTAGATTTATTTAAAGAAGCAGGTTTGCCTGACGGAGTCATAAACCTTGTTTATGGTGATCCTGTTATGATTACAGATACTGTTTTAGCATCTCCAGATTTTTCTGGATTACACTTTACAGGATCTACACATGTTTTCAAAAACTTATGGAAACAAATTGGAAACAACATCCATAACTATAAAACATATCCAAGAATTGTTGGAGAAACAGGTGGAAAAGATTTTATCTGGGCACATAATTCTGCAAATCCATTACAAGTTGCAACAGGAATCACAAGAGGTACGTTTGAATACCAAGGTCAAAAATGTTCTGCAGCTTCACGTGCTTTTATTCCTGCATCAATGTGGGAAGAAGTAAAAGGTCATTTAATTGCTCAAGCAAGCGAAATTAAAATGGGTTCTCCTGAAGACCCTTCTAATTATGTAAATGCAGTAATTCACGAAGGTTCTTTTGATAAAATAGCAAGTTTCTTAGATGCTGCTAAAACAGATACTGACGCAGAAGTTATTATTGGTGGTGGTCATGATAAATCTGTTGGATACTTTATTGAGCCAACTGTTATTGTAGCAAAAAACCCAATGTATAAAACAATGTGTACAGAGTTATTCGGCCCTGTGATGACAATCTATGTATACGAAGATGCTGAATGGGAAGCTTCTTTAAAATTAGTTGACGAGTCTACAGAATATGCTTTAACTGGAGCTATTTTCTCTACAGATAGATATATTGTAGAAAAAGCATCAAAAGCGTTAGAAAACGCTGCTGGAAACTTCTATATTAATGATAAACCAACAGGTGCTGTTGTTGGACAACAACCATTTGGTGGCGCAAGGTCTTCTGGAACAAATGACAAAGCAGGTTCTGCTCAGAATTTATTACGTTGGACATCTGTTAGATTAATTAAAGAAACATTTGTAACACCACAAGATTTTAAATATCCGTACTTAGGGTAAGTAATTTTTCCGTTAAAAAATAAAAAGGCTCGAATTTATTCGAGCCTTTTTTTGTTCTATAATAGAAACTATTATTCGTAATCTTGGCTTTCACCTAAATCAACACGCATCGCATTAATTGCATTATCATTGTCATCAACAACAAAGGCTATAATTTGCAATTTAGTTTCATCTTGAATACTAGAAGGCATTTCCAACGTAAACGTTTCAGTATATTCACCATCAACAGTTCCGTTTGGTATAGCATCACCAAAAATATCAGTAAATGCTTTTCTCAACACATTATTATGCTCAAATCCAATAATTGGATTTCCAGTTTGATACCAAGGGCTACTAGAATCATTATTCATATAATTACTTTGATTATAAATTAACCCGTCTTCTACTAAATAAATGATCAATTTCATGTCAGTTGTAGCAGCAATATACCCAACTTTTATATCCACCGAAATTAAAGTACCTGAAAGCGAAGAATCTAATCCTAATCCTAATGTTGGACTTACACCTATAGAACTTATTAATTGATTAACAGACTCATTCCAAGCAGTTGTTCTATTTATTTTCCCTGTAGGAAATCCTGAAACGCCAAATCGAGATCTCATTTGACCTTCATATTCATACGTCATAGCATCACCATTGTGAACAGCAACACCATAAACATCATTGCTTTCTGTTTCAGCTTGCTCTAAGTTATATGCCAACCTTGGGCAATATCCACACCAAGCACCTGTGTAGTCTTCTACTAATACTTTTTGAACATAACCGGCAGCAACTGTAATTTCATTACTATCAACACTCTCATAGACTGCAGTTACAGCAAAATTACCTCTCTCATTTGATACAAATGTATTGCCAGCAATTTCAGTTCCATCTACAGAGAAAGTTGCGTCATTTGTTACATTCGTACTTCCGTTTGCATAGGCAGAAAAAGTAAATGTTTCTCCTGGCAGTAATGCGTAATTATCTGAACCAACTATAACAACTTCAATAGTTGCAGGTTCTACAATAATAGAAATAGTTGCACTTGTAAAACCTTCAAACGTAGCATACGCTTCATAAGTACCAATTAAAGAAGGAGTGAAAACACTTCCGCTCATTTCAGTTCCGCCCACAAAAATAGTTGATAGAGCTGTTTTATTAGCATTGTTATTATCTTTAACTAAAAAGGCTACAGATTCCCCTAATTCAATTGTATTAACATTAGCAGAAATTGTAATTGATGTTGTTACAACTTCTCCTCCTCCAGAACCTGATCCTGATCCAGAACCTGATCCAGAACCTGACCCATCATCAGAACCGCTACAAGAAAATAATGTAACCGCAACTAATGATAAAAATAAGGGTTTAAGTAAAATTTTTATTGTCATTTTTGGTGTAATTTTTGGTATTAATAAATAAATTTTTTGACGAATATAAAAC
>CAJXUO010000241.1 GCA_913061425.1 uncultured Lutibacter sp. | reverse complement strand
GTACTAGGAATTCTTGATATCGAAGAAGAGGTATATAATGAAGAATATGATTCTGTTGAGATTGTAGGTTCAAATGTTACTTTTAGAGCAACGTACCTTATTGATGAAGAAGGAAAAGTATTCCACGAAAGTGTAAATGATATGCCGCTAGGAAGAAATGTAAATGAGTACTTGAGGTTAATTGATGCTTATGCACATGTACAGAAAAATGGTGAAGTATGTCCTGCAAACTGGGAAAAAGGTAAAGACGCTATGAGTGCTGATAGAAACAGTACCGCAGAATATTTAGCAAGTCATTAAAAATAATTAATATGTTAACAGAATTAAGCGAAGATAACTTAGCACAATTGGTTGCTGATACAGATAAAGTTGTTGTTCAATACTCTGCAACTTGGTGTGGAAACTGCCGAATCATGAAGCCTAAATTTAAAAAACTGGCTGGAGAAAATGAAACTATCGCTTTTATAATTGTGGATGCAGAAAAATTTCCTAAATCTAGACAAATGGCCAATGTAGATAATCTTCCAACTTTTGCAACGTTTGTAAAAGGTGAAAAGGTAAATCAAGCTCAGACTAATAAGTTTGACATATTGAAAGAACTTGTTGACGAAATTATTTAAAGATTTATTATATGAAAATTCCAGTTATCAAACATCTGACAACATTTATTGAGAATAATGATGAAGATTATATTGTTGAAACTTTAGAAGTATTAGAAGATTTAACAGAAATACCTTCTTTAAAAGATGGAGAACTAGATGTGATAGGTGAATTAATTTCCAATATGTATGGAGCACTTGAAGTACATAAAGAAATTAAAAAAGGAACACCAAAGAAAGATGCTTTGAACGATTTCATGAAACGAGTCTTAGGATCTATAGATCAATAAATACTGTTAACAAATCATTTAAAAACTCTCGAAATTCTTCGAGAGTTTTTCTTTTTATCCTTATTTTTGAGAAAAGATAAAAATATAGATATGGCAGTAGTTACATTAAAAGGAAATAATTTCCACACTTCAGGAAATTTACCAAATAAAGGAAGTAATATCTCTGATTTCACATTAGTAGCAGGAGATTTATCCGAAAAGACATTGCGCGATTTCTCTGGATCAAGATTGATTTTAAATATATTTCCAAGTGTAGATACTGGAACCTGCGCAACATCTGTAAGAACATTTAATAAAACGGCAGCAGACCTTACGAATACGAAGGTGTTATGTATCTCTCGTGACTTACCATTTGCTCAAGGAAGATTCTGTGGTGCAGAAGGGATTGAAAATGTTGTAATGCTTTCTGACTTTGTTTCAGGTGCTTTTGGAGATTCTAATGGATTGAATTTTATTGATGGTCCATTAAAAGGATTGAATTCACGTAGTATTATTGTTGTGGATGAAAATGGCACTATTATTCATACTGAGCAGGTTGCAGAAACTGTAGACGAACCAAATTATGATGCAGCATTGAATGCTTTAAAATAAATAGTTTTATTAAAAATAGCACAACAGGAATTCTATTTATCGCAGCAATAATTGCAATTATTATTGGTTTTATTATATATCTACCAAAATTTGTTGTCTAAAACCTTAAAATGTTTTAAGAATTCCTATATTTTTGTTTGAATAATTAACCGAATGGCAAAGAAGAAAAAAAAAGAAATTAAAAAAACGAAAACTCCTCGTTTTCAAAATGTTAAATCATTTATTGGAAACAGGCAAACACAAACTGTTTTTGGTTTTTTTCTGGTTTTGTTTTCGCTATTCCTATGTATCGCATTTGTTTCGTTCTTTTTTAGTTGGGATATTGACCAAAGTGAACTCTCAGAATTTTCAAATAAGAATGCTAAGGTTAAAAATTGGTTAGGGAAAATCGGACATATACTTAGTAACACCTTTATTTATAAAGGCTTTGGTATCTCTGCATTCTTAATTCCAATTTTATTATTTTTCAGCGGATTGTTTATTTTATTTCAAGTAAGCCTTAAAAAACTACGAAGTTCTTGGAGTTGGGGAATTCTTGGAATGATTTGGGTTTCTACTTTCTTTGGATTCTTTACGAATAACAGTTCATTGTTATCTGGGATTGTAGGCTATGAAGTAAATGATTATCTAAAACAATTTTTTGGAAATACTGGCATTATCATATTGTTAGTCTTCTCACTCCTCGCCTATTTATCAATTCGTTTTAAACTAAACGCACATCATATTACTTCAATATTAAATAAGAAAAAGGAAAAAGAAATTTTAAATGATGACCCTATAATTGAACAAGAATTATCGTTAGAAACTTCTTTTGATGAAGTAAGTTTAAAAAATGATGATAAATCTGATTTTGAATTATCAGTAGAAAATCTAAAACCTACTATTAATAATTACTTAGGTAAAGAAGATAAAAAACCTACTGTTGAAAAAGAAGATATTTCTTTAGAGATTAAACTAAAAGATTCATTAGCAGATGAAGTCAAAATTGATGTTGAAAAAATAGTTGAAGAAAAAACTGAATCTGAAAACTTATCTGATAAACTTGTTAAAGACTTTGGAGAGTTTGATCCTAAATTAGAATTAGGAACCTACAAATTTCCATCTCTTGAATTATTAAGAGGCTTTAATGAAAATATTTCTATAGATCAAGAAGAGTTAGAAGCCAATAAAAATAAAATTGTAGAAACACTTAACAACTATAAAATTGGGATTTCAAAAATTAAAGCTACAGTAGGTCCTACTGTAACGCTATATGAAATTGTTCCAGATGCTGGAGTAAGAATCTCTAAAATTAAAAATTTAGAAGATGACATTGCGCTATCGCTAGCTGCTTTAGGTATTAGGATTATTGCTCCAATTCCTGGTAAAGGGACTATTGGTATAGAAGTACCTAATAAAAATGCGACGATGGTATCAATGAAGTCAATGATTGCTTCAAGCAAATACCAAAAAGCACAAATGGAGCTACCAATTGCATTTGGTAAAACCATATCTAATGAAAGTTTTGTAGTTGATTTAGCGAAAATGCCTCACTTACTAATGGCTGGAGCAACAGGTCAAGGTAAATCTGTAGGTTTAAATGTAGTTTTAGCATCACTATTATATAAGAAACATCCTGCCGAAGTGAAGTTTGTTTTAGTAGACCCAAAGAAAGTGGAACTAACACTTTTCAATAAAATTGAGCGACATTATTTAGCAAAACTTCCAGATTCTGAAGAAGCTATTATCACAGATACTACGAAAGTTGTCAATACACTAAATTCATTATGTATTGAAATGGACAATCGTTATGAC
>CAJXUO010000240.1 GCA_913061425.1 uncultured Lutibacter sp. | reverse complement strand
AAAAAAACCTTTGCTCCTTCTTCTCTCCTTTTTTACATTGGGATAGATAAAAAGGTAAACAATGTTTCTCATCACACCCTCTTTTTTGATACGAGTTTCGACACACACGCTAAGGATATTTATGACAATCCAAAATGGCCTGAAAAACCACTTTTCTATGGTAGTTTCCCTAGTTTAACTGATGATTCTTTTGCACCTCAAGGAAATGAATCCTGTGTGTTTTTAATTCCTATTGCCCCAGGAATTAAAGATACTCCTGAAATAAGAGAAAAATATTTTAATCAAATTATTGATCGTTTTGAAAAATTAACAAATCAAAACATAAAAAAACATATTCTATTTAAAGAATCCTACTGCGTAAATGACTTTGTGAATGATTACAACTCTTATAAAGGCAATGCATACGGATTGGCAAATATATTAACACAAACTGCTTTTTTAAGACCAAAAATAAGGAGTAAAAAAGTTAAAAACTTGTTTTTTACAGGTCAATTAACAGTTCCTGGACCTGGGGTTCCACCTGCATTAATATCAGGAAAAATTGCAGCTGATTTAATTGAAAAACAATTTAACAAAAATTAATTAAATGAAAAAAGCGTTTGATGAAGTTTCAATAAAGTGCAGTAAGATTGTTACAAAACATTATAGCACTTCATTCTCATTAGCAGTAAAGATGCTTGATAAATCTATAAGAAATGCAATTTATAGCATTTATGGATTTGTTAGATTTTCTGATGAGATAGTTGACTCTTTCCATGAGTATGATAAAGAGGCATTAATTAATGATTTTGAAAAAGATTACTATAGGGCATTAGAATCTAGAATAAGTCTAAATCCTATCTTAAATTCATTTCAGCATACTGTAAAAGAGTATGAGATTGATAATGATTTAATTCAGGCTTTTTTAACTAGCATGAAATTAGATTTAAAGAAAAGTGAATATACTGATACCGAATATAATGAATATATTTATGGTTCTGCTGATGTAGTTGGTTTAATGTGCCTAAAGGTATTTGTTAAAGGTAATCAAGAAAAATATGATTCATTAAAAGAATCAGCAATGAAGTTAGGTTCTGCTTTTCAAAAAGTAAATTTTCTTAGAGATTTAAAAGATGATTACGAAGAATTAAATAGAAGTTATTTTCCAAACATCGATGTAAAAAACCTAAATAACGAATCTAAAAAAATGATTATTCAAGAAATTGAAGAAGATTTTAAAAATGCCCTTATCGGAATAAAAAAGCTACCTAAAGATGCTAAATTTGGAGTTTATACGGCATATATTTATTACTTATCATTGTTAAAAAAATTAAAACGAACTCCTGCAGAAGAAATTATAAAAACTAGAATTAGAATTTCTAATACATTCAAAATACTTTTACTCATAAAATCTTTTGTAACTTACAAAGCCAAATTAATTTAGAGTTTATATGCTACAATTTACCCTCATAACAATAGTTACTTTCTCAATAATGGAAGGTGTTACTTGGCTAACGCACAAATATGTAATGCATAAATTTATGTGGTATTTCCATGGAGATCATCATCAGCCAAAATATCCTGATACCTTTGAAAAAAATGATATTTTCTTTGTCATCTTTGCCATCCCAAGCATCTTATTATTTTATTTTGGTTTTCAAGGAGGCTTAAATTATCTGTTTTTTATTGGACTAGGAATATTATTTTATGGGACCGCTTATTTTCTAGTTCATGATGTCTTGATACATCAACGTTTTAAATGGTTTAAAAAAACAAGCAGTAAATATTTAATTGGATTGAGAAAAGCGCATAAAGTACATCATAAGCATCTAGGCAAAGAAAATGGAGAATGTTTTGGAATGCTATTCGTTCCTTTTAAATATTTTAAAATTTAAATGTCACTATACTTAATCTTAAATATTGCATCGCTAAGTATACCTCTTCTGTATAGTTTTGAAAAAAAAATGAGGTTTATTCAGTGGTGGAAAGAAGTTTTTTTATCAATCTCTATTGTTGCGGCTTTTTTTATTATTTGGGATATTATTTTTACTAATCAAGGAGTTTGGGGATTTAATCCTACTTATTTAATAGGGTTTGATATTCTAAATTTACCTCTAGAAGAATGGCTTTTCTTTATTTGCATTCCATATGCAAGTATCTTTATACACTATGCGTTTCAGTATTTTTTACCTAATAAAAAATTGTCAAAGCCAACAACTAAAATTATTACAATAGCCCTTATTATACTTCTTATAATTACGCTGGTTTTTAATTATGATAAAGCCTATACGTTTTATAATTATCTATTATTGAGCCTTATTTTATCTTATAGTTTGTTTACTGACAATAAACAATTGCCAATATTCTACATCACTTTTATGATCATCCTTATTCCTTTTTTTATTGTTAATGGAATTTTAACAGGAAGTTTTATTGAAGGCCAAGTTGTATGGTATAATAATGCAGAAAATCTAGGCATAAGAATTGCTACGATACCGATAGAAGATATTGGATACGCTTTCAACATGTTGTTTATGAGTATCCTATTAATTGAAATGTTTAAGAATAAATGGAAAACAGTAAAGTAACTCTTTTTTGGTTTAGAAGAGATTTAAGGATTGAAGATAATACTGCATTTTTTAATGCGCTAAATTCTAAGAACAACGTACTTCCCCTTTTTATTTTCGATACAGAAATTATTGATGAACTTGAAAAAGATGATTCGAGGATTACGTTTATATATTCACTATTAAATGGCATAAACGAATCCTTAAAAAAATTCGATTCATCACTTCTCATTAAAAGAGGAAATCCAATAGAAATTTTCGCTAAACTCATAAAACAATATGATATTAAAAGTATTTATACCAATAGAGATTATGAGCCCTATGCTAAAATAAGAGATGAAAAGATTGAAGAGTTATTAGAGAGTAATCATATAGAATTCAAGACTTTTAAAGATCATGTGATTTTTGAAACTGACGAAATAGTAAAACAAGATACAACTGCTTATAAAGTGTATACTCCATATTCAAAAAAATGGCTTTCTACACTCAAAGATTCTCAACTAAGAGAATGTGAATCAGAAAATCTATTAGACAAACTTATTAAACAAAACTTTACTTTTCCATCACTATCCGAAATCGGGTTTACAGAATCTACAATAAAAGTTGTACCGTTTGATACAACAAATTCATTGATAGAAAATTATAATGCTACACGAAATTTTCCGGCTATAAATAAAACGTCAAAACTAAGTCCACATTTAAGATTTGGAGCGATAAGTATACGTAAGTG
>CAJXUO010000239.1 GCA_913061425.1 uncultured Lutibacter sp. | reverse complement strand
ATGTTTTTAAGGTATTCACTTCTCCTTTTATTTGTGCTTTTAAACTTACACCATCTAAAATTTTTGGAATTCCTATGTTTGCTAAATCACTTAATGTTGGAAATAAATCTACGAACTCAGTTGGAGAATTTATTTTATATCCTTTATTAATTCTTGGGTCATAAATAATTAAAGGAGAACGAGTTGCCTGCTCAAAATTAGAATGTTTATTCCACAAGCTATGATCCCCAAGATGATAACCATGGTCTCCCCAAATAACTATGATGGTGTTTTTGTCTAAATCTTTTTGTTTTAATTTATCAATGATTTTACCTATTTGCGCATCAATATAACTGGTGGCTGCGTAATAGCCATGAATCAGTTCTTTTTGAAGTTCTTTATCTAGCTCTAATAAACCATCATTATTTAATTTGTAAGTAATTTCAGGTGTTATATATTTCTGCATTTCACCAGCCTTGTGATAGGAAATATCTACAGGGTTTTTAGCTTTTTTTTGATAAGCAGCCAACTTAATTTTACTTTCATCATACAGCTGCCAATACTTTCTTGGTGCAACGAAAGGCAAATGAGGGCGTTTAAAACCTACTGCCAGGAAAAATGGTTTTAAAGTGTTCATTGTATCTAATAATTGAATACTCCTATTCGCAATTGCGCCATCAACATAAGCTCCATCAGGTACATCTGCCATTTCATATGGTGGCTTAAAGCGATCCGTAATATATTTATAAATTTTATTTTTTTGTATATTTTTTGCTAATGCTCTATTCTTAATACCATTTATAGTATTTAAATTTTCTTTATTTTGATAAAAGCCTAATGCGGGTTTATTATATCCTTTTGGATATTCAAGCTCATTTTCTTTAATTGAAGGAATGCTCCAAGAAGGCTTATCTCTATGATTATCGACACATCTTGGATCATAAATTTTACCCACACCAATAGTTTTATAACCACTTTGCTTAAAATATTGGGGAATTGTTAAAATAGTTGGATTTACATCTCGCATCTTAGTTTTTAGATCCCAAACTTTTGTGTAATCAGGTCTTTTACCCGTAAGTAAACTTGCTCTAGATGGTCCACAAATTGCCTGTTGCGTATGATTATTTAAAAAAGTTGTTCCATTCTTAGCAATGGCATCAATATTTGGAGTGACAGCAAAAGAATCTCCATAAATTCCTAAGGTCGGTTTTAAATCGTCAATCGCAATAAATAAGATATTTGGGCTTGACTGATCTTGCGCTTGAATTTTAATGATACTTAGTAGCATTAAATAAATAAACAAGTGTTTTCTCATCGTTAAAATTAGTTTAATCCTTCTAAAAATTCTGTGTGCGCTTTTTTTATTTGAAAAAGCATAATTCAATTAATTAATTCATTTGTATTAATTTCTGATTGTGGAATTGGCAAAGTCATTGTCCCTGTTGGGTCTGTACTTAAAAGGAGATCAACGAAAGGTTTAAAACCAGGGTTTGTATTATTGTTATGTGTCAAAATAGTATTGTTTAGAAGATAATTAAAACCGCGCCTTCTGTTATTATGAGCATCTTCCCCTTCACCAATTAATTCAAAACGATATTCATTCATTATAGCATCTCTAAACTCTTCTTGCGAACCTAAAAAACCAACTTGAGGAGTCATCCCAACCCTATTTAAAACTTCTGTAACATAACCTAACTGCTGGCCATTTTGTAATTCGTTAGAGATCTCAGCTAACATAAGCAGTAAATCAGCATATCTGTAAACAACTATATTTTGGCTGTTATATTGGTTGCTATGAGTCGTGTCTTTTTCAGCAAACTTAAATAAGAAAGGGTGACTTGTTCTTACATTTAAACGAGTTGTAATCGCAGGATATGCAAGTATCTGATTTCCAGTATTTGCATTTGTGTAATCATATAAATACGTGGCGTCAATTCTTGGGTCATTTGGATAGGTACCTCTGTGAGTTTCAAAGACATCTGCATGAATTTTAAACCATCCAAAAGATTGAGCCACTTTATAGTTGTTTGGGGTGAAATTTCTTCCCATTTGAGAATTAGTGGCGTCTTGACTCATTTGCAATTCAAAAATAGATTCTGAATTATTTTCATTAGAATCTGTAAATATGCTGCTATAATCAGCAACTAAAGAATATTGTCCATAAACTTTTTCAGCTTCAGTGTATGCCATTTGCCAATAATCCGCTTCTGTTAAAGACCCTTCTCTTAAATCAGCATTGGTAGCTAATGTCATATACAATTTTGCTAATAACATATTCGCAGCATATTGTTTTGGATAGCCAATACCCTTTGTACCATTTATTAGGCTAGCGGCCATTTTAGCATCACTAATAACTTGAGCATATATTTCCTTTGTTGTTGATTTTGCTCTATTTAGATTGTTTTGATCTGGAAGCTCTGTCCATAAAGGGATGTCTTTAAAAAGGCGAGTTAAATCAAAATAGGCCCAAGCGCGTATAAAGTATGCTTGTCCTACTATATCGCTAAAAAGTAATTCATCATTTGTTATTGGGTTTTCAACTACTGTAATATTTTCAATAGCTGCATTTGTTTGCGCAATAGCAGCATACATACCTCTCCAATAGGCTTCTGAAGCTTGATCTTGATTTGGTTTCAAGGACATTAGACTACTATTGAAAGGACTGTTAATCCTGTTTCCTTGTCTGGTAGTTATAAAACATCCTGAAAAACCATTTATAACCCAATAGCGTCTCTCCATTGAATCATACGTTGTTAGCTTTTGATAAATACCATCTAAAGCAGCAGTTGCGCTTTCTGGATTATCATAAAGTGTGCGGTCTAGAAATATTGGGTCTTCATCTAAGTTACATGAACTAGATAAAAAACCAAAAATCAATACTAAAATAAATTTTAAATTTTTCATGTGTTTTTGTTTTTTGTATTAATAATTCAATTGTACTTAAAAGTTAATGTTTAACCCTAGTAAAATAGTTTTAGCATTTCTTGGGCCGTTCCAATCTACACCATTAATAAGACCATTATTTAGGAAGCTTGAAACTTCTGGATTATAACCACTATAATCTGTCCAAGTAACTAAATTTTTTCCAGCGATATATACATTAACACGATCCATTAATAAACTCTTTTCTACAGGGATATCGTAGCTTATAGTCACATTATTTAATCTTAAAAAACTACCATCTTCTATAATGCGGTCAGTAATACCTATTGCTTGATAAGCGGTCACATCATAATCTAATCTAGGATATATATTTGACTGAGCCTCTGGTCTCCATGCATTGTTGTATGCATTAGGACTAATAT
>CAJXUO010000238.1 GCA_913061425.1 uncultured Lutibacter sp. | reverse complement strand
TTCATGCTACTTCTAGAGGTCATGAGGCGATACAAATTGCTTTAGGAATGCAATTGCTTCCGCAAGATTATGCCTTTCCATATTATAGAGATGACGCCATGTTATTGTCTTTCGGATTAGAACCGTATGATTTAATGTTGCAATTGCTAGCCAAAAAAGAAGACCCTTTTTCTGGAGGAAAAACGTATTACTGCCATCCGAGTTTAAAAGATGATGACAAGCCAAAAATACCTCATCAATCATCTGCAACAGGAATGCAAGCAATCCCTGCAACTGGAGTTGCGATGGGAATGCAGTATAAAGAACTACAAGGTTTAGACGATAAAACACTTAAAGGTTTACCATTTGTAGTGTGCAGTTTAGGAGACGCATCAGTAACAGAAGGTGAAATTGCAGAAGCATTTCAAATGGCTGCTTTAAAGCAAATGCCAATCTTATATTTAGTACAAGACAACGGTTGGGATATCTCAGCTAATGCAGCAGAAACTCGTGCTCAAGACGCCTATGAATATGCTCAAGGATTTCACGGTTTAGAGGCTATTTCTATTGATGGTGCAAACTTTATGGAAAGTTATGAAGCCTTAGAAAAAGTAATTGAAACTATTCGTAAAGAACGACGACCATTTTTAGTACATGCAAAAGTTCCGTTATTAAATCATCATACTTCTGGTGTGCGAATGGAATGGTATCGTGATGACCTTGAAGAAGCCCGTTCTCGTGATCCATATCCTGTTTTAAAACAACAACTATTAGATGCAGGTATTACATCTAATGAAATTGAAGAAATAGAGAACACTGCAAAAAATAAAGTAGCAGAAGATTTTAAATTGGCTTTAACTGCCGAAGATCCTAAACCTGAAGATTTATTCACACACGACTTTGCTCCTACTCCAATAACTGAAGAAGTTGGTGAAAGAACACCTGAAGGTTCAGAAAAAGTTGTCATGGTCGACTGTGCATTATTTGCTGTTGAAGAATTGATGAAAAAGCACAAAGAATGTTTGTTGTACGGACAAGATGTTGGAGGAAGATTAGGTGGAGTTTTTAGAGAAGCGGCAACATTGGCACAAAAATTTGGTGATGATCGAGTATTCAATACGCCTATTCAAGAAGCATTTATTGTCGGTTCTACGGTTGGAATGAGCGCTGTTGGATTGAAACCAATTGTTGAAGTGCAGTTTGCCGATTACATTTGGCCTGGATTAAATCAATTATTTACAGAAGTAAGTAGAAGTTGTTATTTATCAAACGGTAAATGGCCAGTATCTATGATTTTACGAGTACCAATTGGCGCCTATGGAAGTGGCGGCCCCTATCACTCTTCATCTGTAGAGAGTGTTATCACAAATATAAGAGGAATAAAAATTGCCTATCCAAGTAATGGAGCAGATTTAAAAGGCTTGATAAAAGCAGCATATTATGATCCAAATCCTATTGTGATATTAGAACATAAAGGATTGTATTGGTCTAAAGTTCCAGGTACAAAAGGTGCAACCTCAGTAGAACCAAGTGAAGACTATATCTTACCATTTGGAAAAGCATGGGTTTTACAAGAAATATGGAAACAAGAGGCTATTGAAACCGTAACGATTGTAACCTATGGAATGGGAGTTCATTGGGCGTATAATGCGACTAAAGGCATGCGTGATCAAGTAGAAATTATTGATTTACGAACTTTGTTCCCATTAGATGAAAATACAATTATGAAATCTGTCAAGAAAACTGGAAAGTGTCTAGTTGTTACTGAAGAACCAAGTAATAATAGTTTTGCAAGAGCATTGGCTGGAAAAATTCAGGAAGAATGTTTTAAATATTTAGATGCTCCAGTAATGACTATTGGAAGTGAAAATATGCCAGCAATACCATTAAATAGTACATTGGAACAAACTATGATTCCATCAACTGAAAAAGTGAAAGCAAAGATTGATGAAATCTTAAATTATTAAAGAATAAAAAAAGCCTATCATTTAAAATGATAGGCTTTGTACTAAAAAAGTTTAAAAGTATATGTATTAGATAACTTTCACGTTTACCGCGTTTAATCCTTTTCTTCCTTCTTGTAAATCAAACTCTACGTTGTCTCCTTCTTTAACCTCATCGATTAATCCAGAAATGTGTAAAAAATGTTCTTTACCCGATCCTTCTTCTGTTATGAATCCAAATCCTTTAGAGTCATTAAAAAATTTTACTGTACCAGTACTCATAATAATATTATTTAATTAGGCCACAAAAATACTATATTAATCTAATATACAAGAGTTTTTTTACATTTAAGACAGCAATCATTCTTTAAAAACAGCAACGTATTTAAAATTAGTTAATTAATTTAAAATAACCCGTTTAATTACATTTAAATAAAAAAAGGAGTGAAATATTTGTACATTTAACCAGTTACAAAATTAAAACAATGCTATGAGAAGAGGTAATTTAAAGATTCGTTTAATTATTGGTGCTGGAATCATCTTATTTTCTTTATTCAAATATTATTCAAACAGAGAAGAAAACCCGTATACAGGAAAAAAACAGAGTATTACATTAACTCCAAAAGATGAAATTGCTATTGGTTTACTTAGCGCTCCTCAAATGGCACAACAACATGGTGGCTTACATCCAAATCAAGAAGCACAAGATCTTGTTGACAAAGTTGGGAATTCTTTAATAAACAATAGTATTGCTAAACAAACTCCATATCACTATGAGTTTCATTTATTGCGAGATTCAAAAGCAATTAATGCTTTTGCACTTCCTGGAGGGCAAATTTTTATCACATATGCACTGTTTTCAAAATTAGAGAACGAAGATCAATTGGCAGGAGTGTTAGGGCATGAAATAGGTCATGTACTTGGTCGACATTCTGCTGAGCGAATGGCAAAACAAGGGCTAACTCAAGGTGTTATTTCAGGAGTACAGGTTGGAGCTAATAGTCGTGGCGCTGGTCAAATGGCAGCGATGGTTGCCAATACAATAAACATGAAATATGGCCGAGGAGATGAACTTGAATCCGATGATCTTGGCGTAAAATTTATGATTAAGGCTGGTTATGAGCCTGAGGAAATGATTGGTGTGATGCAGATTTTAAACGCCGCTGCAGGACCCAACAAAACTCCAGAATTTCAGAGCACACATCCTGATCCTGAAAATAGAATTCAGAAAATTAAAGAAGCAATTAAAAAGTATCGCAAATAAGCATCTTGTTTTCTTACCTTTGTAGATAATTTTGATATTTATATTCTATTAATTTATGCACAAGAAAGTGATTTTAATGATACTCGATGGTTGGGGAACTTCTCCTGACCCAAAAGTATCTGCAATAGATCATGCGCAAACTC
>CAJXUO010000237.1 GCA_913061425.1 uncultured Lutibacter sp. | reverse complement strand
ATTAAATAGAGAATAAACTTCTCTAATCGCTTAATAATTTTACGAAGTTTTAAACAATTTATTTATAAATAAACAGTGTTCTAATATTTAAACTTTATACATTTGAGACATCAAAAATAACTGAAAATGAAAAAACAATTAATTGAGTGTGTCCCTAATATAAGTGAAGGTAAAGATTTAGTAAAAATCAATACAATAGCACAAGTAGTTGAGACTGTAGAAGGAGTGAAATTACTAGATGTTGATCCAGGTGCAGCAACAAACAGAACTGTTATCACTTTTGTTGGAGAACCCAAACAAGTAATTGAAGCCGCTTTTAAATTGATTAAAAAAGCATCTGAATTAATTGACATGAGCAAGCATTCTGGTGAACATCCAAGATTTGGAGCAACTGATGTATGTCCACTTGTACCTATTTCAGGAATTACATTAGAGGAAACTGCTGAATATGCTAAAAAACTAGGAGAACGAGTTGGCAATGAATTAAACATTCCTGTATATCTATATGAGAATGCTGCACAAGAAGAAAAAAGAAAAAATTTAGCGAATTGTAGATCTGGTGAATATGAAGGGTTAAAAGAAAAATTGAAAAATGCAGAATGGAAACCTGATTTTGGACCTGCAGAATTTAATGATTCTGTTAAAAAATCGGGTGCTACAGCTATATCTGCAAGAGATTTTTTAATAGCATATAATATAAATTTAAATACAACTTCTACTCGAAGAGCAAATTCCATAGCCTTTGATATTAGAGAAGGAGGACGTGTAAAACGTGAAGGAAATCCAATAACTGGAAAGAAAGTAATTGATAAAAATGGAGAGCCTGTTAGAGTTCCAGGTAAACTTAAAGCAGTAAAAGGAATTGGATGGTATATTGAAGAATATGGTATTGCACAAATCTCTTATAATCTAACCAATATTAGCATTACATCTATGCACGAGGCGTTTGATGAAACTGTTAAATCGGCCACAGAAAGAGGTCTTAGAGTAACTGGTTCAGAATTGATTGGATTAATCCCATTGCAAGCAATGTTGGATGCAGGAGATTATTTTTTATTAAAACAAGAACGTTCTTTAGGAATTTCTGAAAGTGAGAAAATTAAAATCGCTGTTAAATCGTTAGGGTTAGATGATTTAAAACCTTTTAATCCCAAAGAAAAAATCATAGAATATCTTTTAGAAAGTGATTCTAATAGATTAGTTGCTTTAACATTAACTGATTTTGCTGATGAAACTGCAGGAGAATCTATGGCTCCAGGAGGAGGTTCAATTTCTGCATATGTTGGTAGTTTAGGTGTTTCATTAGGAACAATGGTCGCAAATTTATCTGCACATAAAGCAGGTTGGGATGATAAATGGGAATTTTATTCAAAATGGGCTGAAAAAGGTCAAATCTATAAAAACAAACTACTTTTTCTGGTTGATGAAGATACTAATTCATTCAATAAAATTATTGAAGGCTTTAGAATGCCAAAATCAACAACTGAAGAAAAGGAAATTAGACTAAATGCAATTCAAGATGCAACGAAATATGCAACTGAAATTCCACTTGAAGTAATGAAAACTGCCTATAATTCTATGGAAGTTATGGAGGCAATGCTTAAAGAAGGCTTAGAAAGTTCTCTGTCAGATACTGGCGTTGGTGTTCTTTGTGCTCGCTCTGCAGTTCTAGGTGCTTATTTTAATGTTCGTATAAATGCAAAAGACATAAAGGATCGTAAATTTGCTGATTCTATATTAGATGAAGCAAAAGTTATCTATCAAAAAACTCTAGCTAAAGAACAAGAAGTTATTAATTATATAGATTCAAAAATCTAAACTTGATTGAAATTATTTCATACGACGATAGTTATGCTGAAGATTTCTTCAATTTAAATATAGAATGGTTAGAACAGTATTTCTATGTTGAGGATCATGACAGAGAAGTCTTAAGCAACCCTAAATCATACATTATAGATAATGGAGGTTATATATTCTTTGCAAAATATAATACTGAAATCATTGGAACTTTTGCACTTATGAATGAAAATGAAGGTTTTGAATTGAGTAAAATGGCTGTTTCTCCAAAATATAGAGGGTTAAAAATAGGGCAGAAAATGATGGAATACTGTATAGAGTTTACAAAAAATAAAAAATGGGATAAACTCCTACTTTATTCTAACCGAAAATTAGAAAATGCCATTTATATCTACCTAAAATATGGTTTCGTTGAAGTAGAACTCGAAAAAGAAAGTCCGTATGAAAGAAGTGATATAAAGATGATATTAGAATTATAAAAAACTCTGAATAGCCAAATCGTACCCTTTCAATCCAAAACCTACAATAATTCCAGCAGCATTTTTTGATATATAAGAATAGTGTCTATATTCTTCGCGGTTATACACATTAGAAATATGAACTTCAATAGTTGGTGTTTCAATACCTTTTACTGCATCTCCAATACCAATAGACGTATGCGTGTAGGCTCCTGCATTTAAAATTATGCCATCATAAGAAAATCCAACTTCATGTAATTTATCTATAATTTCACCTTCTATATTCGATTGAAAAAAACTCAATTCAATATTTGAGTACTTTTCTTCTAGCGATTTAAAATAATCGCTAAAAGAGGTGTTTCCATAAGTTTCTGGCTCTCTTTTACCAAGTAAATTAAGGTTTGGGCCATTTAAAATAAGTAATTTCATATATCAAAAATACAATTAATTATAATAAAAAACGGAAGCAAATTGCCTCCGTTTTTATAATTTTATATTAGTGTTATTTTTTAGAATCCAAAAACACCACCTAAGCCAACGCTGCTAAATGTACCACCATCAACACTAACTCCAGAATAAGTAGCTTGTAACATAAAGTTCTCACTTAAGTTATATCCTACCATTGGACGGTAATAAAACCCTCCATCATTTCCATCAGGACTTAATCCTAGAGCGTAACCTAAATCTGCTCCAACTGTAAATGACTCACTTGCTGCATAACGTGCTGCTGCTGCAATTGGTAAAAATGAAGCATTATCAATATCAAAAGATGTACCTAATATCTCAACACTATCTCCAAAATAACTTACGTAAGACACTGATGGTCCAACTTCAAAAGCATCAGAAACTTCAAATAAATAATTAACTTCAAGACCTAAAGTGAAAGTATAACCGTCACCAGCATCTCCTACTGGTAATCCTGCGTTAACTCCAACTTTAAAGTCTCCCTGAGCATTTGCTGTAAAACCAAATGCAACGATTAATACTCCTAACAATAATTTTCTCATAATTTTTAATTTTAAATAATTAGTATAAAGCCTGTCTCTTATACACATCTGACGCTGCCGACGAATAGAG
>CAJXUO010000236.1 GCA_913061425.1 uncultured Lutibacter sp. | reverse complement strand
CTACACCTCTCTATTCGTCGGCAGCGTCAGATGTGTATAAGAGACAGTTTCCTGGTCGTGTTGGTATTTCTCCAGAAATAACTTTTATAGAATTAAAATCTAAAGAAGATTAAATAGCGTTTATTTTTTTCAACCCTTCTAAGTCTTCAATTTTAATATTTTTCCCAGAAGTGGAGATATAACCATCTTTTTTAAATTGAGATAAAATTCTAATTGCAGATTCAGTTGCAGTTCCAACAATATTGGCATAATCTTCTCTTGAAAGTATAACAGTTAAGAATTCGTTTTCATCTGTTCCAAAATTGTTATGCAGATAGAGTAGAGTTTCTGATAAACGTTGCTTTACAGATTTCTGTGCCATGTTGACTAAATCATCTTCAGCATCTTTTAAATCATGTGCTAGATGCTGTAATACATCTAAAGAAAAATCTCGGTTATTTTGAAGTCCATTAAGAATTTCTTGCTTAGGGACAAAGCATAACTCAATATCATTTAATGCGACAGCACTTAAATTGGTCTTTTCATTGCTAATGATAGAACGCTGTCCTATAAGATCGCCTACTCCAAGTAGTTTTACCGTCTGTTCATTACCATTAGCATTTAATTTAGTCAATTTACAGATTCCACTTCTAACACAATAAACACCGTTAAGAATCATACCTTCATTGAAAATGACATCCCCTTTTTTATAAGTTTTGTCTTTTTTGCAATCTGATACATGCTTTAATTCATCCTTAGTCAATGAGTTCATTGAATTAAATTGTCTTGCAATGCAATGTTGGCATTTACTCATAGTCACCTATTTTATGTAAAAATAATGAAAACATGATATATATCATATTTTAAAACCAATTCTTTCTAAATATTTGTAGTAGGTATAAATGAGCAAATATTATGGACAAGGCTACTTGTTTCCACTGTGGTGATAATTGTAACAGTTCAATTATTACATTTAATGATAAACTATTTTGTTGCAATGGTTGTAAAACTGTGTACGAAATTTTCTCAGAAAATGATTTAACCTGTTATTATGATTTTCAAAATTCTCCTGGAGAAATACCTAAAGAAATTGATGGTAAATATGATTTTTTAATTCAGCAATCAATAGTAGATAAGTTAATTGAATTTAGTGATGAGAACATACAAATAGTAACTCTTACTATTCCTCATATTCATTGTAGTTCTTGTATCTGGATTCTTGAAAACTTGCATAAATTGAATTCTAGTATTATTTCATCTCAAGTAAATTTTGGTAAAAAAACTGTTAGAATAACTTTTAACAAGAATAATTATTCACTTAAAGAAACGGTCTTGTTATTAAGTAGGATAGGTTATGAACCATATATAAGTTTAGAAAGTTATAATGTTGGTAAGGAGGAATTAGATAGAAGTATTATCTATAAATTAGGGATTGCAGGTTTTGCATTTGGAAATGTGATGTTTCTTTCTTTTCCAGAATATTTTCAAGTAAACGGGTTTTGGATTGAACACTATAAAACCCTATTCAGATGGTTGATGTTTGCATTTTCACTTCCTGTAGTTTTCTATGTAGCTCAAGATTATTTTGTTTCAGCATATAAAGGGATAAGATCTAAATTGTTAAATATAGATGTGCCTATCTCTTTAGGAATTGCAGTATTATTCTTAAGAAGTACAGTAGATATAATATTTGATTTAGGTACAGGCTTTTTTGATAGCCTTACAGGATTGGTATTCTTTTTATTATTAGGTAAATTTTTTCAACAAAAAACATATTTATTTTTGTCTTTTGAACGTGACTATAAATCATATTTTCCAATTGCAGTTACTAAAGTGAATTTTGATAGAAGTGAAGAGCCAATTCAAATTCATGAAGTAGAAAAAGGCGATAGATTACTTATAAGGAATGGAGAGTTAATTCCAGTTGATTCTATTTTGATAAATGGAAATGCATCAATAGATTATAGTTTTGTTACTGGTGAGTCAGAAACTGTCACGAAACTATCTGGAGATAAATTATTTGCTGGAGGTAAACAAACTTCAGGAATTATTGAAGTTGAGGTTTTAAAATCGGTAGAGCAAAGTTATCTTACACAACTTTGGAGTAATGATGTGTTCAATAAAAATAAAGAAGACGGATTTACTACATTGACTAATGCAATAAGTAAACGGTTTACAATTGCAGTATTAAGCATTGCTATATTGGCAACAAGTTATTGGCTAATTGTAGAACCTGCTAAAGTAATGAATGTATTTACAGCAGTACTTATTATTGCATGTCCTTGTGCAATAGCATTATCTGCACCTTTTACTTTCGGAAACTTATTGCGAATCTTTGGAAAGAAAAAATTTTATCTAAAAAACGCTTCGGTTATTGAACAATTGGCGTCAATAAATACTGTAATTTTTGATAAAACAGGAACAATAACATCAACTAGAAAAAGCAACCCAATATACGAAGGTGAATTACTGACAAATTCCGAGGAACGATTACTTAAAAACACTTTGAGAGGTTCAAACCATCCATTAAGCAGATCGCTTTATGAAATATTAGAAGAGCACAATATTGTGGCATTAAATCATTTTGAAGAATCATTGGGGAACGGTATTACAGGATCTTATAAAGATGAGAATATGATGATTGGCTCAGCAAAATTTGTTGGCTACAGTGATATTGCTACATTAAACACTTCAGTTTATATAAAATCAAATGATTCATATAAAGGAAAATTCACATTTTATAATAGTTACAGAAAGGGAGTGTCAAAATTATTTAATGATTTGAAAACGGAGTATAACTTGGTTATTCTTTCTGGTGATAATGAAGGCGAAATGGAAAATCTAAAAAAAATATTGCCAACCAAGACCAAACTTATATTTAATCAAAAACCAGAAGATAAATTAGAATATATTGAATATCATCAAACTGAAGGAGCAAAGATACTTATGGTTGGTGATGGATTAAATGACGCAGGTGCTTTGGCTCAAAGTGATGTAGGTATTGCAATATCAGAAAATATAAATGTATTTTCTCCTGCATGTGATGCGATTCTTGATGCGTCAAATTTTAATCAACTATTTAATTATATCCAAGTTTCAAAAACTGCGATTAAGATTGTAAAATGGAGTTTTTTATTGTCCTTTCTATATAATAGTATCGGATTGTATTTTGCAGTTACAGGTCAGTTAGTTCCAGTAATAGCAGCAATTTTAATGCCATTAAGTTCAATAAGTGTAGTTGTTTTTACCACAATTTCAACGAATATTCTTGGTCGAAGATTGAAAAATTTTAAGAATTATAAAAGATAATTAAACTATTAATTAGTTGTAATATGAGTGTACATATAGGAGCGAAAAAAGGAGAAATTGCAGA
>CAJXUO010000235.1 GCA_913061425.1 uncultured Lutibacter sp. | reverse complement strand
ATTATTGAGCATTCACCAGAATTAAAACCAATTATTCAATCACATCCTTCAGGAATGTTATTTAGTTGGAGTAAAAAAAGTACTAAAAACACACCATTTAATAACGCCTATAATTTCCCTGATTTCGGATATTCATTCTCTTATCAAAATTTTAATAATCAAAGTTTAGGAGAGGTGTATTCTGGTTATGCGCATTATAATTTTTATCTAACTAATAGAAATTCTAAAAACCAAGTAAAACTTACAAGTGCATTTGGTTTGGGCTATAGTACACGTCCTTTTGATAAGATTACCAATACTAAAAACTGGGCGATTGGTTCAAAATTTTTAGCATCAGTCTATTTAAAACTAAATTACAAGAGAGAATATATTCTAGATAAATTTGGTCTGAACGCAGGATTAATGCTCATACATTACTCCAATGCAAGTTTTAAAGCACCTAACTTAGGCATAAACACGCTTGCGCTAAATGTTGGTGTTAATTATAATTTAGGCGAACAAGAAACCGCTCCTGAAAAGAACATTGACAAATCAAAAGCAACTACTCCAATAACATATAATGCAATTTTTAGAACAGGTTTTAATGAGTCACTTATAAATGGAAGTGGTAGATATCCGTTTTATACTATCTCATTTTCGGCCGCTAAAAAACTGAATTACAAATCAACTATATCTGTTGGTACAGATGTTTTTCTAGCTACTTTTATGAAAGAATACATAAAGCATGAAAATAGTATTAATGGGACTCCTGATCAAACTGCTGACTGGAAAAGAGTTGGGGTATTTGTTGGTCATGAATTAAATATGGAGACGTTTTCTGTACTCACACAAGTTGGTTATCATGTGTATTCTCCTTACAAGTATATAAGTGGCGTTTATGAGCGTTTTGGGTTTAGGAAACGATTTAACGAGCATTTATTTGCTGATTTGTCGTTAAAAATAAATTTATTCCGAGCAGAAGGCTTAGAATTTGGTGTAGGTTATAGATTTTAAATTTGATATTTTTACAAAACTAATTATGAAGAATTTTTTAAAATATTGTTTCGTTTTATGCATCTTTTACAGTTGTAGTTCTGAAGATGCAAGTAATTGTTTTCAAACTGCTGGAACTACAATTCAGCAAGAATTTGAGGTTACTACTTTCAATAAAATTATTGTGAATGAGCGAATAGAATTAATCATAAAAGAAGGAGTCGATCAACAAGTTATTGTTGAAACTGGCGAAAATTTAATGAATGATATCAAAGTATCTATCGAAAACAACACGCTTGTTCTAACCAATGACAACACTTGTAATTTTGTGCGAGATTATGGAAATACAAAAATATTTGTCACTTCTCCAAACTTAATTTCAATAAGAAACTCTTCAGAGTTAGCAGTTCGATCAGATGGAATATTAACATATCCAACGCTTCAAATTGTTGCAGATGATTTTGAATCAGACTATTTAAATGTTGGTGATTTTCATCTAACGATAAATAACACAACTCTAAGAGTTATATCTAATGGAATTTCAAACTTTTATCTCGATGGACAAACAACAAATTTAACCGTTGGTTTTTTTGCTGGTGATTCTCGATTTGAAGGAGAAAATTTAATCGCAACCAATGTAAACATTACCCATAAAAGTTCGAATGACATGTTGGTAAATCCGCAAGTAAGTATTAGCGGAAATATTTACTCTTTGGGAGACGTTATTTCTTTTAATAACCCTGCAACAATTGATGTTACAGAGCATTATCAAGGGAGATTAATTTTTAATTAGTCAACTCTTTAAAAAGAGTTTCTAAGTTTTTATTTTTCAATTCTGACAATAGCGTATCGGCAACTATTTCTCCTTTATGTATCAAAATTACACGATCACAAATAGCCTCCACTTCTTGTAATATATGCGTAGAAAATAATACCGTTTTATCCTTTCCAACTTCTTTGATCAATGCTCTTATTTCTATTAATTGATTTGGATCTAAACCTGTTGTAGGTTCGTCTAAAATCAATACATCTGGATTGTGAATCATAGCAGAAGCCAATCCAACTCTTTGTCTATATCCTTTTGAAAGTTGTTTGATCTTCTTATGAGATTCAGACTTTAAACCTACTTTTTCGATTATATTTTCAACCTCAGTTTTGTCAATTTTATGGATTGAAGCACAAAAAATTAAATATTCTCGCACGTACATATCTAAATACAAAGGATTGTGTTCTGGCAAGTATCCAATATTTTGCTGACATTCAATTCGGTTTTCAGCAACCTCTAATCCGTTGATAAAAGCCGCTCCTTCTGTTGGGTTAATATACCCATTTAACATCTTCATGGTTGTCGTTTTTCCTGCTCCATTTGGACCTAAAAAACCTACAATTTCCCCTTTATTAATTGTGAAATTAATTGAGTTAACCGCTTTTTGCGTTCCGTAATTTTTTGAAAGATTTTGAACTTCTATAGACATATGCCAAAAATAAGGTTTTTGTAGTTAAAACGTTATTATTATGGGTTTCTTATAGGAATACAATTAATTTTTAAGACATTTGTAACAACTGAATAGTTGATTCGTTTATATAGTATCCACCAGAATTAAAAATTTAAGGAATGAGTTGTTTACGCGTACTTTTCGCTATCATATTTCCTCCAATATCAGTAATTGATAAAGGTTGCGGCTCATTTATTATTGTTTTTATTTTGACTTTATTAGGTTGGATTCCTGGCGTTATTGCGGCTTTGATTATTCTTAACAATCCAAAGAATTAATGCAGAAAGTAGTTTTTCAAGACTTAGGTCATAAAGCATATCAAGAAACGTGGGATTATCAAACTAAACTCTTACAAGAAGCTGTTGATATAAAATTTCACAACCGAAAAAACGAAAATCAAACACCTACTAAAAATCACTTTTTGTTTGTTGAGCATCCACATGTATATACGTTAGGAAAAAGTGGAGATATCAGTAATTTACTATTGAGTGAAAAACAACTTGAAGATAAAGGCATCACATTTTTTAAAATCAATCGCGGAGGAGATATTACCTATCATGGTCCTGGACAAATTGTAGGATATCCAATTTTAGATTTAGAAAATTTCTTTACTGATGTTCATAAATACCTTCGCCTTCTTGAAGAAACAATTATTCTGACAATTGCTGAATATGGTCTAAAAGGAACACGTAGTAAAGGTGAAACTGGTGTTTGGTTAGATGTTGGAACTCCGTTTGCTCGAAAAATTTGCGCTTTGGGCGTTCGCGCTTCTCGTTGGATTACCATGCATGGTTTTGCCCTAAATGTAAATACTAATTTAGGCTATTTTGATCATATTATTCCATGCGGAATTCGTGGTAAAGCAGTGACTTCTATGCATGCAGAATT
>CAJXUO010000234.1 GCA_913061425.1 uncultured Lutibacter sp. | reverse complement strand
TTTTTCCGTCTAAATCCTCCAAACATTCTAACGAAAAATGCACCCAAGTATAATCTGCATCAAGCGATGAATTTTCGCCATTTACATTTCTCACAACAAAATTCCCGTTAATATCTGGATAGTTAGTGTATGGTTTATCAATTCGCTCTTCATCTGTATATAAATAAGTATGATATAATTCTCTTCCCGATTCAACTCTTGCAATATTTATGGTTGAGTTTCTTAATGATTTACTGTCAAAAAAGTGAAACTCATTTCCAGACCAAAAATTCATTTTGTCTATGTATCTATAGATCATTTGTGTGCCTCTAAAATATTGAGGTTCTAGATTGGTTATTGCAGTATTCCAATCATTATTTTGTAGTAAAACAGTTTTAATTTCTGCTTTCGGATTGTCTATTAAAAGACGTGGATGATTTATTACAAATTGAACACTTTGCGCTTCTCTTGTCGTAGATATATCTCTGCTTCTATGCACTGTAACACCAACGTCTACTTTAGGCTCATAAATGATAAATTTACGTGTAAATAATGTTTCATCCTCTTCATTTAGAATGGAGATTTTGTAGTTTCCGCTAATCGTTATTTTAGTGTTTCTGTTTGGGAAATTTACAGAATAGTGTGTAAAAAATTGAAGTGTATTAAATGAGTTTTCAATGTTTCTAATTCTGTCCTCTTCATAGCCGTCAATAAATTCTCTACTAGATAGTCCAGAAGGCTGCCAATCATAAGTGTAATGATCAATTTTGTAATAATAATCTTGTTGTGTTGCTTCTAAATCATCAAACGAAAAAGTAAAGGATTCGTTTAGTTTTATTACTGGAGAATAACTATTAGATCGAGAAGGTTTTAAGAGTATCGTCTTAAAATTTTCAGTTTCAAAAACATCAGCACTCTCTTGTGAGAAAGAAGATTGAAAAAAGATAATAAAAAAGAAAATTGAATAGTACCTCATTAGATGGTTAACGCATATTTTTTAGTTTTATTCAAATGCTATGCCAAAAATAAGGTATAATTTTAATTCTAATAAAAAGTAAGGGCTTTTTATACTTTTATATTAAGATTGCATTTTTAAATTTTAGTGTGTGGAGTGTTTTTAAGGTCAAGTAAATGGTTGATGGCGAGAAAACTAAATACCCATCATCATCTTTTAGTAATTCTGCTTCATAGCTTGAGTTTCGTAGAAAATAGAACCCCTCGTAAATGGAGATAGGCCTAAATGCTATTCATAAAATATCAATAGGAGAATGCATGTGTGAGTTTGCTCATTTGTTTAATTTTTTTATATGTTTCAGGTCTAAAAAAATAAGGTTAATTCAGTGTGCTATAGCGAGTTAAAAATTCACATATATGTCATCAATATATATAAAGATGCTGCAGTATTTAGAACGAGTATAAATAAAATTAATTACAATTATAAGTAACTATAAATTATAGAATAAAATGTAAAATAGTTAATTTTGCATCGCTTTTAAAAAGAATAATAAATTCAAATTTAATATATGTCAATGGACATCCGAATCAAAAAAGGGTTAGACATTAAATTGCAAGGCGAAGCAGAACAGATTATTACAAATGCTGTTGCCAGTAATGTTTATTCATTATTACCCGTAGATTTTCACGGAATCACACCTAAACTTATCGCGAAAGTAGGTTCTAAAATTGAGGCTGGAGAGCCATTATTTTATAACAAAGAAGTTGAAGCAATGAAATTTGTTTCTCCAGTAAGTGGCGAAGTTATTGAGGTTGAGCGTGGAGAAAAAAGAAGAATAATTGGAATAAAAATCCAAGCAAGTAAAGAACAGTCATATAAAGATAATGGTAGTTTTGATCTTTCATCTGCAACTGCAGATAAGGTTAAAAATCATTTATTATCTTCAGGTTGTTGGCCATTTATCAAACAAAGACCATATGATGTGATTGCAAATCCAGAAAAATCGCCAAAAGCGATATTTATTTCAGGATATGCAAGTGCACCTTTAGCTGCAGATTATGATTTTGTATTGCGAGGAAAAGAGGCTGAATTACAAGCTGCTGTTACAGCACTTGGTAAATTGACTTCTGGAGCAGTTCATGTTTCTGTTGCTGCAAAATCTAACAATGTCCTTTCTAGTTTAAACGGCGTTACTCTTCATAGTGTTTCTGGACCACATCCTTCAGGGAATGTTGGGACTCAAATTTCTAAGATAGATCCTGTTAATAAAGGGGAAACGGTATGGACAATATCACCACAAGATTTAGTAATTATTGGAGCGTTATTATTGACGGGAAAATTCAACGCAGAAAGAATTGTTGCTGTTGGAGGATCGGTTGTGAAAAACCCAAAATATTACAGAACTAAAATTGGAGCTGAAGTAGCGACAATGATATATGATGCAGGAATTGATAGCGATAACTTTAGAGTTATTAGCGGAAATGTTTTAACAGGACGCTCTATAAAACCAGATGGATTTTTAGGATATTATAACAATACAATAACGCTGATTCCTGAAGGGAATGACTATGAGTTATTTGGATGGAATAAGCCAGTTTTTAATAAAGTATCAAATACTCGTGCATTAACTTTTTCTTGGTTAACGCCAAATAAGAAATACGATTTAAATACAAACACCAATGGTGAGCATAGAGCATTTGTATTGACTGGAAAATATGAAGAGGTTTTCCCTTTAGATATGTTTCCAATGCAATTGATGAAAGCGTGTATGTATGAAGATTTAGACGAAATGGAAGCTTTAGGGATGTACGAAGTAGCACCAGAAGATTTTGCTTTGACTGAATTTGTGTGTGTTTCTAAACAGCCACATCAAGAGATTATTAGAAAAGGGTTGGACTTAATGCTTAAAGAGATAGGATAATGGGTTTAAAAAGTAATTTACATAACTTAAAAGAAAAGTATAAAGGGACAAAAATGGCTCCTGCGTTTAACGCAATTCACACCTTTTTATACTTGCCAAATGAGACCACACATAATGGAACTCATATTAAAGTAGCTGATGATTTAAAGCGAACAATGAACATAGTTATTATGGCATTGGTTCCTTGTTTAATCTTTGGAATGTTTAATGCTGGTTACCAACACCACTTAGCTTTAGGAGAGATAGAAAAAGCTAGTGGGTTTTTAGGCGCATCTTTCTGGACTTTTGATAATTTAGTTATAGGCCTTTGGCAAGTGTTACCATTAGTAATAGTGTCGTATGGAGTTGGACTTGTTGTTGAATTTATTTTTGCAGTAATAAAAGGGCATGAAGTAGAAGAAGGATATCTAGTAACAGGAATGTTAGTGCCATTAATTGTACCAGTAGACACACCATTATGGATGTTAGCTGTTGCTGTTATATTTGGTGTTGTTATAGGTAAAGAAG
>CAJXUO010000233.1 GCA_913061425.1 uncultured Lutibacter sp. | reverse complement strand
TGTTTAAAGATTGGAAAAATAATGGAGTACTACATATAGATGGAAATGTGTATAGGATTTCAAATATCAATTTTAACGTATCAACAAATCAGATAGATAGTAAAATGAGAAACGGAAAATATTTTGTCTATCAAACTGCTTCTATAGATTCAATATCTATTAATAATCAAAATTTTAAAAGATTAGGTAGAACTTTTTACGAAGTGTTACTAGACAAGAATGATAAAATGTTTTTAAAGAAATTTGATGCATTACAACAACAGAGTTCTTCTAATAGAACGGGAGGAATAATTGTAAGATCTGCAAAATTATTGAAATTCAAATATCTAGTTAAGTTAGAAGAAGGATATAAGGATATTGAATTAAATAAGAGAAGTGTCATTAATTTTTTTGAAGGAAATGAAGACAAACTTTCAAAGTTTGTCAAAGAAGAAAAATTATCTTATAAAAAAGAAAAAGATCTTGTTAAAATCCTTAATTTTATGCTTGATGAAACAAGTTAATTACTTGATTTATTTACCTTAATTTTTACATATCATAATGAAGTACACACAACGTAATAAAGCAATTTTACTTTTAGAAGATGGAACAATTTTCGAAGGTAAATCTATTGGTATTGAAGGCTCAGCATTTGGTGAGATTTGTTTTAATACAGGAATGACCGGATATCAAGAAATTTTCACTGATCCATCTTACTTTGGTCAAATGATGTTAACAACCAATGCTCATATTGGAAATTACGGTGTTAATGATGAAGAAGTTGAATCAGATTCAATAAAAATATCAGGATTGGTTTGTAGAAATTTTAGTTATAATTATTCAAGAGATAGAGCTACAGGTTCTTTAGAGAGTTTTTTTGAAAAAAATAATTTGATTGCTATTTCAGATGTAGACACTAGAGCAGTTGTAAGATATATTAGAGATAAAGGTGCAATGAATTGTGTAATTTCTACTGATGTTACAGATTTAAAAAATTTAAAAGTTCAATTAGACAATCAACCAAACATGGAAGGTTTAGAATTGGCTTCTAAAGTTTCTACACTACAACCTTATGTAGTAGGAAGTGATTCTGCTAAGTATAAAATTTCAGCCTTAGATATTGGAATTAAAAAGAATATTCTTAGAAATTTAGTAAAGAGAGATTGTCAAGTAAAAGTATTTCCATATAACTCAAGTTTTAAAGACTTGGAAAGTTTTAATCCAGATGGTTATTTTTTATCAAATGGTCCTGGAGATCCAACACCATTAATTGATGCGCAAAATGTTGCAAAAGAAATAATTGAAAGGAATTTACCCCTTTTTGGAATTTGCCTTGGACATCAAGTTATAGCGCTAGCTAATGGAATGTCTACTTATAAAATGCATAATGGTCACAGAGGTATAAATCATCCTGTGAAGAATTTAATTACTGGTAAAGGAGAGGTTACATCACAAAATCATGGTTTTGTTGTAGCTGCTGATTCGCTAGAAAAGAATCAAGATTTTGAATTAACTCATGAGCACCTTAACGACAATACAGTTGCGGGAATGAGAATGAAATCTAAAAATTGTTTTTCGGTTCAATACCATCCAGAGGCAAGTCCAGGTCCACATGATTCTTCATATCTGTTTGATGAATTTATAGAAAGAATAAAGAAAAACTAGTAAATAATTTTCTTACAATAACGATTTCGTAATTGAGATAAATATTATTTAATAATATGATTCTCAATTTGTATTTTGCCTACTCAAAATATAGTATATAAAACCAAACAAAATGAGTATCATAATTAACATACACGCTAGACAAATTTTTGATTCAAGAGGAAACCCAACAGTAGAAGTTGATGTTGTCACTGAAAACGGAATATTAGGTAGAGCAGCAGTCCCTTCAGGAGCTTCAACAGGAGAGCATGAAGCAGTTGAGTTACGAGATGGTGGGAAAAATTACATGGGAAAAGGTGTTTTAAACGCTGTTAAAAATGTAAATAAAATCATTTCTTCAGAACTATTAGGAGTTTCAGTATTTGAACAAAATATGATTGATCAATTAATGATTGACCTTGATGGTACTCCAAATAAAGCAAATCTTGGCGCAAATGCAATTTTAGGTGTATCATTAGCCGTTGCTAAAGCTGCTGCCAATGAATTAGGGATGCCGTTATATAGATATGTTGGAGGTGTAAGCGCAAATACATTGCCAGTTCCTATGATGAATATTGTTAATGGAGGTTCTCATTCTGATGCACCAATAGCATTTCAAGAGTTTATGGTAATGCCAGTTGGAGCAAAAAGCTTTTCGCATGCATTACAAATAGGAAGTGAGATTTTTCATAATTTAAAAAATATACTTCATGATAGGAATTTAAGTACTGCAGTTGGAGATGAAGGAGGTTTTGCACCAACTTTTGATGGAACTGAAGATGCACTTGATACTGTTGTAGAAGCGATAAATAAAGCTGGATATAAAGTAGATACAGAAGTTATGCTTGCGTTAGATTGCGCAGCTGCCGAGTTTTATGTAGACGGAAAGTATAATTATAAGAAGTTTGAAGGTGAATCAGGAAAAATAAGATCATCTGAAGAACAAGCAGATTATTTAGCAGAATTGGCAGAAAAATATCCAATTATTTCTATTGAAGATGGGATGGATGAGAACGATTGGGACGGATGGAAATATTTGACAGATAAAATTGGAGATAAAGTACAACTTGTAGGAGACGATTTGTTTGTTACAAATGTAGAGAGGCTTTCTAAAGGAATAAGTAATAATATTGCAAATTCTATTTTGATAAAAGTAAATCAGATAGGAACCTTAACTGAGACGATTGCTGCAGTTAATATGGCACATAATGCAGGATATACCTCAGTTATGTCTCATAGGTCTGGAGAGACGGAAGATACTACTATTGCAGATTTAGCCGTAGCATTAAATACAGGTCAAATTAAAACAGGTTCAGCTTCTAGATCAGATAGAATGGCTAAATACAATCAATTGTTAAGAATTGAAGAGGAGTTGGCAGATACTGCTTATTATCCACAAGCAAAAGCATTTAAAATCAAATAGATTTATAATACATAAATAACTAAAAAAGTCTACTCTGTGAGTAGGCTTTTTTAGTTTATCAGATGAATATACGAAGTTATTAAAAAGAATATTTCACTTTAAAAAAACAACTTATTTTAATAAAAGTGTTTGCTTTTATTTTTGGTCAAATTTTCGTAACTTCGAAAACTCAATTTTCAGAAAATAAAAAATTAAATTCATGTCAGAAATAGCAAAAATAGATATCAACGGAAGTGTATATGAGTTCCCTGTAATAGAAGGAACAGAGAAAGAAAAAGCTATTGATATTTCAAAACTTAGAGGAATTACAGGAGGA
>CAJXUO010000232.1 GCA_913061425.1 uncultured Lutibacter sp. | reverse complement strand
AGATGTAGAGAGGTCTCGTGGGCTCGGAGATGTGTATAAGAGACAGATATTCATTCAAAAACAGTCGTATTTGCAAAAAACACGAATCTCCTTACCAACAAATTAGATACGTTATTCGAAAAAGCTGAAAGCGCTTTTAAAATCCTCTCAGCTGAAATAAAGCACGGAAAACCTCATGAGTTATTTTGTAACGGAGCGTTAATTCAATCTCAATTAAAAGATTTTTTATTAGTAGAAATAAATAATTCTAACGTTGATAAACATAGTTTAGAATTCAAAACAAAACCTCAACCATCATTCAATAAACAGTTTGATTTATTGATTGAAAATCTTCAAGAAAACACCAAAAATGGTTTTGAAAATTATTTGCTGTGCGACAATGAAAAACAAGCAAAACGTTTTGATGATATTTTTGAAGATGTAGATCAAGAAGTAACATATACAACTATTGTATTTCCTTTATATCAAGGTTTTATAGATCTTGATGCGAATATTGCTTGTTATACAGACCACCAGATTTTTGAGCGCTTCCACAAGTTTAGACTAAAAAATGGCTATGCAAAAAAGCGGGCGATTTCACTCAAAGAATTAAACAATCTTGAAATTGGTGATTTCGTAACTCATATTGATCATGGTATTGGCAAATTTGGAGGGTTACAAAAAATAGATGTTGAAGGAAATCAGCAAGAGGCTATCAAATTAATGTATGGAGATAGAGATGTGCTTTATATTAGTATTCACTCGTTATATAAAATATCTAAATACAATGGCAAAGATGGAAAAGCGCCTAAGATGTATAAATTGGGTTCTGGTGCGTGGAAAAAGCTAAAACAAAAAACAAAAACTAGAGTCAAAAAAATCGCATACGATTTAATTCAGTTATATGCTAAACGAAAAATGGAAAAAGGGATTAAATACGGTCCTGATACTTCTATGCAACATGAATTGGAAGCAAGTTTTATGTACGAAGATACTCCAGATCAATTTACAGCAACCAAAGATGTAAAAACGGATATGGAAAATGAACAACCAATGGATAGATTGGTTTGTGGAGATGTTGGTTTTGGAAAAACAGAAATTGCTATTCGTGCTGCTTTTAAAGCGGTAGATAATGGGAAGCAAGTTGCGATTTTAGTTCCTACAACCATTCTAGCATTTCAACATTTCAAAACATTTACTGAGCGATTAAAAGATTTCCCTGTTACCGTTGATTATCTAAATAGATTTAGAACTACAAAACAAAGAAATGGAGTTTTAAAAGGTTTAGAAAGTGGCGCTGTTGATATCGTTATTGGTACGCATCAACTTGTGAGTAATAAAATAAAATTCAAGGATTTAGGACTCTTAATAGTAGATGAAGAGCAAAAATTTGGTGTTTCGGTCAAAGATAAGTTGAAAACTATCAAAGCGAATGTTGATACATTGACTTTAACTGCGACTCCTATTCCTAGAACCTTACAGTTTAGTTTAATGGCTGCAAGAGATTTATCGGTAATAAATACCGCTCCACCAAACAGGCATCCAATAGACACGCAAGTAGTCAGGTTTAATGAAGAAATAATGCGAGATGCTATTCAATATGAAATATCTCGTGGTGGTCAAATCTTTTTTATCCATAATAGAATTGAAAACATTAAAGAAGTCGCTGGAATGTTACAGCGATTGATTCCAGACGCAAAAATTGGTGTTGGCCATGGTCAAATGGAAGGTAAAAAGTTAGAAGGATTGATGTTGTCATTTATGAATAATGAATTTGATATTTTAGTTTCTACTACTATTGTTGAAAGCGGTTTAGATGTGCCAAATGCCAATACAATTTTTATTAATAATGCCAATAATTTTGGCCTTTCAGATTTGCATCAGATGCGTGGACGTGTTGGGCGATCTAACAAAAAAGCATTTTGTTATTTCATTACACCTCCAGACCATATAATGACAACTGATGCGAGAAAACGTATTGAAGCACTTGAATTATTTTCTGATTTAGGAAGCGGAATTAACATCGCAATGAAAGATTTAGAGATTCGTGGTGCTGGAGATTTATTGGGAGGAGAACAAAGCGGATTTATTAGCGATATTGGTTTTGACACCTATCAAAAAATATTAAACGAAGCCATTGAAGAGTTAAAAGAAAATGAGTTTAAAGAGCTGTATGACAACCCCGAAACAAAAAAAGAGTATGTCAAAGAAGTCGCTATTGATAGTGATTTTGAAATTTTAATTCCTGATGATTATGTAAGTGTCATTTCAGAACGATTAAGCCTATACAACAAGTTAGGTGAACTGAAAACTGAAGAGGAATTACATGTTTTTGAAAACGAATTGATTGATAGATTTGGTGAAATGCCAACGCAAGTTGTAGATTTATTAAACAGTGTTCGTATCAAATGGATTGCTAAAGAATTAGGTCTAGAGCGCATCATTTTAAAGCAAAATAGATTGATTGGTTATTTTATTGCCGATCAACAAAGTGGGTTTTATCAAACTGCAAATTTCACAAAAGTATTAGCTTCTTTAAAACAAAATTCTAAAACTTGTGTAATGAAAGAGAAGCAAACAAAAAATGGTTTACGCCTTTTAATTACCTTTATCCATATTAACTCTGTTGAAAAAGCCTTAAGTGTGCTAAACAAAATATAAATGCAAAAAAATCATTCGCAACAACTTTCCGGATTGCTCTTAGCGACTTTATTTATAAGTACGTCTGGAGTTTTAGGAAAATATATTGCGATGCCTTCTGAAGTTATTGTTTGGTTTCGTTCTGTTATTGCGGCTGTTTTTCTATTCATTTTTTGTAAATACAAGAACCTTGACTTGAGTCTAAAAAACAAAAAAGACACAGTACCTTTTACTATTAGCGCCCTTTTTATGGCTGCACATTGGATTACCTATTTTTATGCCTTGAAACTATCAAATGTAGCGTTAGGAATGCTTTCTCTATTTACTTTTCCAGTAATTATTGCATTATTAGAACCGCTATTTATTAAAGTTAAATTCAATCCGATTCATATAGTTCTTGGGCTAATGGTTTTTATAGGTGTTTATATTTTAGCGCCAGGTTTTAATCTTGAAAGCAATCAAATCAAAGGAATTTTATTCGGAATCTTATCTGCCTTTTGCTACGCTCTTAGAATTTTAATCTTGAAACAGCAAATTACCAAGTATAATGGCACTGTTTTAATGTTATATCAAACTGTTATAATTACAATTTGTTTGGTTCCTTTATTATTCTTTTTTGATATATCTACACTTGAATCTCAGTTGCCTTATTTAGTTTTATTAGGATTATTAACTACGGCAATAGGTCATAGTTTAATGGTGCATTCTTTGAATTATTTTTCTGTATCTACAGCAAGTATTATTAG
>CAJXUO010000231.1 GCA_913061425.1 uncultured Lutibacter sp. | reverse complement strand
TTAAAATAAATGTCAATATCGCAACCTTTAAAGAGGTTTTACACTTGCCTTATATTGATTACGAATTAACTAAGAAAATATTTAATTATAGAGATGAAGTGGCTGAGATTCAAGACCTCAATGAATTGAAAAATATTGAAGGTTTTCCAATAGAGAGTTTTGATAAAATCGCCTTATATTTGGAGGCTGAATAAAGAAAGATATTTTTATATGAATGCGATGTATTTTACTGAAGAACACGAAAATTTCAGACAAAGTTTTAAAGAGTTTTTGCAAAAAGAAGTGACTCCTTATATAGATCAATGGGAGAAAACAGGAACGATAGATCGTTTTATTTGGAAAAAATTTGGTGAAATGGGCTATTTTGGTTTAAACTCACCTGAAGAATATGGTGGATTAAACCTAGATCTTTTTTATACAGTTATCTTTTTAGAAGAATTACAAAAAATAAATTCTGGTGGTTTTGCTGCTGCAATGTGGGCACATGTTTATTTAGCAATGACTCATTTAAATAAAGAAGGTGATCAAAGGATAAAGAATGAATATCTAACTCCAAGTATAGACGGAGATAAGATAGGTTGTTTATGTATTTCTGAACCTTTTGGAGGTTCTGACGTTGCTGGAATGAGAACAGCTGCAGTGAAAAAAGGAAACTCATATATAATAAATGGATCAAAAACGTTTATTACAAATGGTGTTTATTCAGATTACTTAATAGTTGCTGCAAAAACAGATCCGGAATTAGGAGGAAAAGGGATAAGTATTTTTCTTGTTGATAGAGATGTGAAAGGATTGTCTTCTACCAAACTTGATAAGTTAGGTTGGAGAGCTTCAGATACCGCAGAAATTGCTTTTGATAATGTAGAAATCCCAATTGAAAATTTAATGGGAGAAGAAGGTAAAGGCTTCCCTTATATTATGCAGCATTTTGCTTTAGAAAGAATAGTGATGGCAATTAATGCACATGCAAGAGCGGAGTACGCAGTCGAATATGCAATTCAATACATGTCAGAAAGACAAGCGTTTGGAAAATCTATTGATACGTTTCAGGCTTTAAGACATTCGGTCGCAGAAATGGCAAGTGAAGTTGAAGTGGCTAAAGAATTTAATTATTCGGTAGCAAAAAGATTGAATGATGGACAGTATGTAGTGAAGGAAGCAAGTATGGCTAAATTGTTCTCGACAAAAATGGCAGATAGAGTTATTTATGAATGTCTACAATTATTAGGTGGTTATGGCTATATGGAAGATTACCCAATGGCTCGCTTATTTAGAGATAGTAGGTTGGGGCCTATTGGAGGTGGAACTTCAGAAATTATGAAAGAGATTGTTGCAAAAATTATAATCGACAAAAAAGATTATAAGCCAGCGACTAAATAAATTAATAAAATTTAATTGTTAATTATTAATTAGTTTGTATCTTTGCGCCACCCTAAAAAATAAGATTTAGGAGAACAAAGAAAGGAGGAACCAAGTTATGTTGATTATACCAATAAAAGAAGGAGAGAATATCGATAGAGCGCTTAAGCGTTTTAAAAGAAAATTTGATCGTACTAAAACGATGAAAAATTTGCGTGCTCGTAAACAATTTGATAAGCCTTCAGTAGTTAAAAGAGCACAAAACATTAAAGCTGTTTATGTTCAGAAAATAAGAACTAAAGAAGAGCAAGGGTAATTTAAATAATATCCTTTGTAATATATAATCCGTTAGAATTCGTAAATTTGTTTTCTAACGGTTTTTTTATGCTCTTAAAATCATTTATCGAATATATCTCTTTTGAAAAAAAGTATTCTAAGCATACTATTTTGGCTTATAAAAATGATATTTTAGAGTTTCAAAACTTTTGCTTAACTAAATTTAAAGACAATGATTTAAGCAAAGTAAACTACCCTCAGGTTCGCTCTTGGATTGTGAATCTTGTAGGTTCAGGGATTTCTAATAGAAGTGTAAATAGAAAGGTAAGTAGTATAAAATCTTTTTATAAGTTTCTTCAGAAGACTAAAGTTGTTTCCGAAAACCCTATTTCTAAGCACAAGGCATTAAAAGTTTCAAAAAGAATTCAAGTTCCTTTTTCACAAAAAGAAATTGAGGCAGTAATTCAGCAATTTGAAGTTGTAGATTTTAAATCATTAAGAGATAAATTAATTATTGAATTATTCTATTCTACTGGAATGAGAAGAAATGAATTAATTGAATTGAAAGTAGAGGATATTGATTTCTCAAACAACACTCTTAAAGTATTAGGTAAGAGGAATAAAGAAAGGTATATTCCTTTGTTAGTATCGATTAAGGAATCTCTTAAAGAATACTTGGCTCAAAGAAAGGAGAAAAATAGTTTAAATGAGTATCTTTTTTTTACTGAAAAACAAAAGAAATTATATCCAACACTTGTTTATAGAATAATTAATGAGTATTTTAGTAGTGTATCTTCAAAGGTGAAGAGAAGTCCGCATATTCTAAGACATTCTTTCGCTACTCATTTATTAAATGAAGGTGCAGATCTTAACTCTGTTAAAGAGTTATTGGGGCATTCTAGCCTCGCATCAACCCAAGTTTATACTAGCAGTAGTATAAGTAAGTTAAAAGAAGTGTATAACAAAACCCACCCAAGGGGTTAAAAATTGATTTTTATATGAAAGTATTTGTTCAGTCTGTAAATTTTAATGCTGATAAAGAATTGGTTGAATTTGCAGAAAATAAAGTAGCCTCACTAGAGAAATATTATGATAAAATTGTTGATTCTGAAGTCTTTTTAAAAGTTCAGCAGACAAGTGGGAAAGAAAATAAATTTGTTGAGGTTAAAATAAACGTTCCTAAAGATAATTTTATTGTAAAAAAGGCATGTAAAACATTTGAAGAAGGTCTTATGTTGTCTGTAGATTCTTTAAAAAGACAGTTAAATAGACTTAAAGAGAAACAGAGAGCGCATCACGTGTAAAATAAATAAAAAAAATACTATAAAAAGTTTTGTATAAAAAATAAAACTTTATACATTTGCAGTCCGTTAGAAATAGCGGACTGTTTTTGTGGCAGAAAAAGCCGATGTAGCTCAGCTGGCTAGAGCAGCTGATTTGTAATCAGCAGGTCGTGGGTTCGAGTCCCTCCATCGGCTCATAAAAAGTTAAATTTCAAGTTCTGTTTTGAGCTTGTTTTTTATTGAAAGAAAAGTTGTTAAAACAACTTTGTTCTTTGAAAAATGGTGAGATACTCAAGTGGCCAACGAGGGCAGACTGTAAATCTGCTGCGCAAGCTTCGAAGGTTCGAATCCTTCTCTCACCACCATTATTTTAGCCATACTAAGATAAGGATTTGATTTAAAAAAATGCGAAAGTAGCTCAGTTGGTAGAGCGTCAGCCTTCCAAGCTGAATGTCGCCG
>CAJXUO010000230.1 GCA_913061425.1 uncultured Lutibacter sp. | reverse complement strand
ACCTGAAGGGGTAACCAATTTAATTCCAACATCACTAATTACTGTTTTATAAACCATAATTTTAATGATTGCTGTAGTAGGTGTAAGATCCCATGTAATTCCCATTTCTCCGTGTGCTGTCTCAGTTCCAACCCATGGTTGACCTGCTTGTAATGCGGTAATTTTAGCAACCTGAGAAGAGGTGTTTATTCCAGATGCGTTTGGATTACTAACAAATTCTAATGGTGGGTTACTATCGTTTTCAAAAACATTCCAAGCCCATGATGCTCCAAAGCCTGATGGTTCAAAATCAATTGCTTGTGTGATGTCGTAAGTTCCACCGCCACCGCCGCCACCGCCGCCAGTTCCGTATAACTTTAAGTCATCAAAATAATAGGTGTTGGTATTTGCAGATGCCAAATCAAATATTAATACTATCCTATCATATTTGTCACTTTCTGAACTTGCAAAAGGATACGTTAGTTCTTCCCAAGCGTTAGTTTGCGTAGTTGTAAGGTCTATTTCAGTATTAATTGCTGGGTTTGCTTGAGATTCTAATTTTAATAGAACTGTATAACCTGGAATAGAAGAATAAACCTTCATTTTTATTCCCGAATTGTTATTAAAATCTAATTTCGCATCTAAATCTATTTGATTATTATCCCAAGGATTAACATTAGACTTTGTGACTTTACCAACAAAACAAGAACTGTTTATTGCATTATCAAAATCTGGATTTGCTACATATTCAAAAGTAGCGTTATCATTAACAATATTTGCTGTTTGGTCAGACATAAAAGTTACATTTAGGTTTGATGCACTCATTGACTCTGAAGTTTCTGCTGTACAAGTAGTACCGCCACCATTACCAGTTCCATATAACATTAAATCATCAAAATAATATGTGTCTGTATTGTTTGCGTTTAAATCAAAGAACATTACAATTTTATCAAACTTATTGCTATCTGCAGCTGTGAATGGGAAAGTTAATTCTTCCCAACCACTAGTTACTGATGTTGTTAAAAATTGCTCTACATTATTTCCTGCATTTCCTATTTCTTCTAATTTAATTCTTACTTCAGTATTTGCTATTGAAGACCATACTTTTATTTTTAAACCTGTGTTCGCATTGAAATCTAATTTAGCATCTAAATCTATTTGAGTATTATCCCAAGGATTGTTTCCAAGTTTTGTAATCTGTCCAACTTTACATGAAGCGTTTTCAGTATTGTCAAAATCTGGGTTATCGATCCAACTAAAATCTGCACCATCATTTATAACGCTAGCTGTTGGGTCAGACATAAATGTTAAATTAAGGTTTGAAGCACTTAATGATCCTTCTGTTTCTGCAACACATGATATCGCAGAGACATTAACAGTTCTTTCAACTTGTATTGCTGCATTACCTTGTGTATCTGAAACATCATAAGTAATTGTATAAGTTCCTTCAACATTAGTATCAACGGTATCACCACCTACAACAATTTCATCAGTAAGGTCGCCATCAACTTCATCTAGGGCAGTTGCTCCAGGATCTGTAAAAGCATCACCTAAAATCACATTCATTGTTGAGTCTCCTATTAAGGTAATTAATGGAATCTCTTGATCTAAAAATATTATAGTATCTTCAAATGTTGCTGAATCACCCGCAACATTTGTTGCTGTTAATACAACATTATAAACTCCAACTGCATACGTAAAAATTGGATTGTTTAAAGTTGATGTAGTTGCGGCTTGATCACCAAAACTCCATGAATAAGTATTTGCATTTTCAGATATATTGATAAATGTAACTGTTCGTGTATCTTCATCAACAGTATATGTAAAACCTGCGGTAATTTGAGGTAAAGTGACAGTATCTTCATCACATCCTACTAGAGATATTACTAAAAGTAACATTACTATTTGCTTTGCATTTTTAATTAATTGTTTCATTTTTTGTTTTTTTAAAAAAAATTAGTTGTTACTATTATATACTCTTACATAATCCACAAGCATAGTTTGTGGAAACACTGTTTCGTCATTAGGAGGTCCGTCAAAAAGACCGCCAACAGCTAAATTTATTATAATAAAGAAAGGGCCATTGTCAAAAACCCATTCTCCGTTGGCATCATCAGGTGTAATTTGATTGTATAATACATCGTCAACGTAGTAGTTAATATATTCAGGTCCCCATTCAATACCGAAAATGTGAAAACCTGTATCAAAACGATCATTTTCTAAAGTGTAACTTTTAAAAATTGGTTCTCCTCCCGAATATCCTGGTCCGTGAACAGCTCCGCTTACTTTAGTTGGCGCTGATCCTGCGTTTTCCATAATATCAATCTCTCCACATTGAGGCCATCCAACTTGATCAATATTAGCTCCTAACATCCAAAAAGCTGGCCACATTCCTTGACCTGAAGGTAATTTAATACGTGCTTCAAAACGTCCATACGTTTGTTCAAACTTACCTTTAGTAGTAATTCTTGCTGAAGTGTAAGAAGAACCATTGAACTCTTCTTTTATTGCTGAAATTACTAATACTCCATTTTGTACTGCTGCATTATCTAAACGATCTGTATAGTATTCAAGTTCGTTGTTACCCCAACCATTTATTCCTGTACCTATTTCGGAATTCCAGTTATCGGAATTAACAGCGCCTTCAGTGTCAAACTCATCTTGCCATACTAATTCTGTAAAAGTTGCAACTGTTTGAGTATCATCTGTAGCACAACTAGAGATAACAAAAAGTGTTACTAATAGAAAAGACATAAACAGAAAAGTTTTATTTATGCTTTTATTTTTTATTTTTTTATTCATCTTTTTAGTTTTTGAATTTTATAATAATCTTAATAGAAATAAATATTATCTAAATAAAAATTACTTAATGTTGCAAAATTGATATTTTCATATATGATAAGTCCTAAGTGATCTCTATTAGCCAAGGTTATAGGGAAATCAAATGAAATCCATGTACCTGCTTCTACATCAGAAGCATTGATAAATATTTGTTGTCTAGTATCATCTCCACCACCATCAACTCCATCATCTCCAAAATCTACAACCGAAATTAAAAAGTCAAATAATGATGGTAACTCATCCGGTATAAACATATCGACATGTAAGTTAGATATGTTAGTCGCGTCAACTGTTGGGTTTGCAAACTGATTACCAACAAAATTAAAATCAGTATAACTTAAAATATTATCTCCGCCTATAGTAAAATCGGCAGATAAGGTTGTTTGAAAAGGCTCCCAAAAACCATTATAAAAGTCTACGGGTACATTCGTATAAGCATCTGAAAAAATAGATATCACTTCTGTAGGATCTCGTGTTGGTATTGGTGCAGTTTCAAATGCTCCCAACACCTCTATAGTTACTTGTCCAGTTGCTTGCTCTCCTGCTAATGAGGCTGTTATTACT
>CAJXUO010000229.1 GCA_913061425.1 uncultured Lutibacter sp. | reverse complement strand
GCAGTCCATTAGTTTCTAAATCAATGCTTAAAAAAGGTGTTATTTATTACAATACTGATCAAAACGAACACGCATTAAATATCTATAAACAAATTGTCAAACAGTTTTCAAATACTGCCGAAGCAAAACAAGCCGTTTCAAGCGCACGACAAATTTATGTTGATTTGGGTCGTGTAGATGAATATGCAGAATGGGTGGAAAATATTGACTTCATTAATGTTACCGATGCAGAACTTGATAATGACATGTACGAATCTGCTGAAAAGCAATACTTACAAAGCAATCATCAAAATGCAATTGTTGGATTTAGAAAATATTTAAATAAATTCCCAAGAGGATTACATGCTTTGCACTCTAATTTCTACTTAGCACAATCTTTATATTCTGAAAAACAAATTGTTCAAACTATTCTACATTATAAATATGTGGTAGATCAAGAACAAAACGAGTATACAGAACAAGCGCTTTCAAGATTAGGGCAAGCCTATTTAGAAAATGATGATTGGAAAAATGCGATTCCTATTTTAGAAAGATTAGAGACAGAATCTAACGATCTTCAAAATACAATATTCGCGCAGTCTAACTTGATGAAAGGGCATTATAAGCAAGAGAACTATTCAAATGCAGTTGCGTATGCCGAAAAAGTTTTAGGACAGTCTAGAGCCGATAATCAAATGAAGTCTGATGCTCAAATCATTATTGCTCGTAGTGCTATGCAAACAAATGATGAAGCAAAAGCAAGAAGTGCTTATAAAAAAGTTGAAGCAATTGCAACTGGCGAACTAAAAGCAGAAGCGTTGTATTATAGCGCCTATTTTGAACACCAAGACGGAAGTTATAGAGTATCCAATAAGATAGTTCAAAAGATTGCTGCAGATTATGCTGCTTATAAATATTGGGGAGGAAAAGGGTTAATTATTATGGCAAAAAACCATTATGAATTAAAAGATGCATATCAAGCAACTTATATTCTGGAAAGTGTGATTAAAAACTTTTCTCAGTATGATGATATTGTTCAAGAAGCACAAACAAAATTGAATACAATAAAAACCGAAGAAGCAAAAACTAATTTTTCAGTAACTCCTGGAAACTAAAAATTGTAATTCCTGTATGGTTACTGAGCAGAGTCGAAGTAAGTCGAAATGAAGACAGGAATGATAGAAAAGTTACAATTTGATAAAACATAAAGCAATGAACAAAAACCTGATTTTAATACTCATATCAATCTTCTTTACTACTGCGCTACTTGCGCAAGTAGAAAGCGAAAGAGACACTTTAAATACTGGCGAAATAAATGTTGTAAAACCATATATACCTACAATTTCTGACGCCTTTAAAATTAGAGAAAATCCAACATTAGAAAATCAGAACATAAAAAAAGATAGCGTTTCATACACTATCAATTCTGTTCCTGCAGCATCAACCTTTACTCCTGCCAAAGGAAAAGCACAAGGTTTAGCAAAAGAAAAAATAGATAAAATATATGAAAACCATGTTTCTGCTGGTTTTGGAAATAATATAACTCCGTTTTTAGAGGCTCATTTGCATTCAAACAGTACACGAACTAATGATTTTGGTGTTTTTCTAAGACACTTATCATCAAAAGGAAATATAAAAGATGTGCAACTAGACAATAACTTTTCTGACACGTCTTTAGATTTTTATTACAAGCAATTTGATCGTGATTATAATTGGGAAATAAATGCAGGTTTAAAGCACCAAATATATAATTGGTACGGATTACCAAAAAGCATAACACATAGCGAGTTGCTCTTAAATAGTATTGATGAAAAGCAGAAGTACTTCAATATTTTTGCAGGTGGAAAAGTGCATTTTGAAGATGGAATTTTTAAAGGAGGAAAAGTAGAATTGAATCAAATATCTGACAATTATAATAGCAATGAAATCCATTTACTGATGCAGCCTAAAGTAGAATTACCTATCTCTTCAGAATTGATAAATACAACTACTACTATTGAGTATTTAAGCGGAAAATTCAATCAAAATTATATTGATATTAACAATATCAATCACAACTTTTTAAAGTTAGGAATAAGTCCAAACTTCAAAGTCTTAAGAGATGATTTAACGGTTAATCTTGGAGCAAATGTTTATTATAGTTTTGATTTTGAAAACAGCGTAAATAAGTTTTTTGCTTATCCAAATGTAACAGCCTCTTATAAAATTTCTGAGGAAACATTAATTGCGTACGCTGGAATTACCGGAGATTTAAAAATGAATAGTTTTAGAGAATTTGCTGAAGAAAACCCATTTATATCTCCTACTCTATCTGTACAACAAACAGACAACCAATACAATGGATTTGTAGGTGCTAAAGGTCAATTATCATCTAATGTGAGTTATAATTTCAAGGCAAACTTCCGTAATGAAAAGAACAAACCATTATTTATCCAAAACAACTCAAAAACTGATGGAAATACTGCTGTAACAAATGGTTATGAAGCAGGAAATTCATTTAATGTGATTTATGACAATGTAAAAACGTTAGCTATTTCTGGCGAATTAAATATTGATTTGTCAAAAGAATTTAAGTTTGGTGGTACCGTTGAGTTCAATAATTATGCTACAACTACTCAAGACGAAGCATGGAATTTACCAACCGTAAAATCTGCTTTATATGCCAACTATCATAACAACAGTTGGTATGGTGGAGCAAACCTTTATTTTGTAGGAAAACGATATGATTTCTCAACTCCTTTTGGAGGAATGGGAGAAAAAGTAGAATTAGGTTCTTATGTAGATTTAAACCTAAAAGGCGGTTATGTATTTACCGATAGATTAACTGCTTTTGCAAAAGCAAACAATGTGTTGAGCACAAATTATGAACGTTTCACAAACTTTGATGCACAAGGAATACAAGTGTTATTAGGAATTACCTATAAGTTTGATTTTTAGTCGATAGCATCGACACGCTATTTTTTTTTAGAGTGCTATTATTATCTAGTCTTCCAATAGTAAATTCTGTAGTTATTTGTTGCTAAACTTCTTTGGAGTAGTATCTCATCATTCATAGAACATTTTTTGTACTTAACTTTATATTTAAGCCTAATAACTTTCTTGTCAGAATTGATTTTTTTGGTCTTTAACTTTTTTTCTAAAAACTTTCCACATCTTTTATTTTTTAAATCCATATGTTCAATAAACTTATAAAAAGTGTCGTAATAAGTCTTATCAAAAAAAGGAATCATTTCTTTTGGATTATTCTGGGTCTGATAAAAAGCATTAATAAATTCATCTACTTTAGAAACATTTTGAACAGGAAGTTCTTGAGAAAATGAAATGAAAGTTTGTAGCATTAATAAACCAATAAGGATTAACTTTTTCATATTGTTTTTTTGCTGTCTCTTATACACATCTGACGCTGCCGACGAAT
>CAJXUO010000228.1 GCA_913061425.1 uncultured Lutibacter sp. | reverse complement strand
AGATGTAGAGAGGTCTCGTGGGCTCGGAGATGTGTATAAGAGACAGCCATAGAATTGTCTGGAAGTGTAATATTTAATTGCTCTCCATATGCGGTAGCGTATGTTGTTGTTGTATTATTTAAAAAATAAAGAATTCCAAATAAAATAACTGCTGATGCTGCAACTTTATAAAATATATTCGGAATAAATTTCCGAACTCTTGTCTGATTTTTAGCCTTTATTTCCTCTAAAACATTTTCAAAGACTTTATTCTTGTTATACTCAGGCCCTTCTAATAATTGAGAACTTTCATTGATTCTTTTATAAATCGAATAATCCTTTGATTTTTTAAATTCTTCTAATTCAGCAACTGTAAGTTCTCCCGAGACCCATCTTGCTAAAAAATTGTTATTTAAATTTTCTTTTCTCATTTTTCTTATATCAATTCAACAATAAAACAGTTTTGCTAGAAAATACCCTACTAAAATTAAATGTCTCCAATAGTTTTTCTTAACGTCATTAACGCTAAACTCATTCTTTTTTCGACGGCCTTTATAGATATCCCTACTATTTCTGCGATTTCCTTATACTTCTTCTTTTCCATTCTGCTTAACAAAAAAACCTCTCTTTGCTTTACTGGTAAAGAAGAAATTGAGGTTTTTAATTTTACCATAAACTCTTGCTCTTCTAAAATAAATTCAGGAGTTATATTAGTGCTATCTTTATATAACACTGCTTGATGCTTCAATACTACTTTTTTATGTGCTACTTCGTTTAAAAAAGCATTATTAGCAACTGTAAATAGGAATGATTTCGCTTTGTCAAAAATTACTTTTGCACAGTTATCCCAAAGCTTAATAAAAGCCTCTTGAGTTAAATCTTCTGCTTGTTGTAAGTCTCCACATTTATAATAAATGAAATTTCTTATGGATTTGGAATGTGTTTTGAAAATAATTTCAAAATTATCTTTCTCACAAACCGATTTAAATTCATTAGACATTATTTTAAATACTTGTTTAATATTTATCCAAAAATATATAATTATAAACAAAGAAGTGTTGTTTTAATTTTTTGATTTTAGTTTCTAACTATTTAAAAGAATATCCTTTATGCCTAGTTATAAAAGTTTTTAATTTATATTTGTAGAGTTACCAAACATAAATTCCCCCTCTTTTTATCAATATTCATGAAAAACATACGTCTTATTTTCTTATTTTCTTTGTTATTCGCCTTTCAGTCTTGTACTAGCGGAAGCGATGATTTGAATTTAAATAATTCAGGAGACGGAGAAGTTAATAATGGAAATACTGATGGAAATACTGATGGGAATGACGGAAACTCAAATAACAACCAAAGCAACCCTGTTGGAACTAATGGAGAAATAACACTTTATAGTGTTCGTGGAGAAGATATTTCTAAAATTGTAGATTATCAAGTTTATGGACAAGATTTAGTGTATCAACAGGACCTGCAAGAACATCAAAAACTTTGGAGATTGGTTAAAAAAATTGTTCCATTAAGTTATAGAGATAAAATTGGTGAATTTCTTATTTATAATGGTTCAGTAACTGAAACTAATGGGCTCTCAGTTCAAATAAATAATGACTTGTCTAAATGGAAATTAGGCATTGCGATTAATTATTCTAATGATGATCAACAACAATTAATTTATACAATAGTTCATGAATTTGGGCATATATTAACTCTAAATAATGATCAAATAAACACTACAATTCGTGAAGATAGTTGTACAACTTTTTATACGGATTTAGGCTGTTCTAAAAGTGATTCTTATTTAAATCAATTTCAGAATCAATTTTGGGCAGATATTTGGGATGCCTTTTTAACTGCTCAAGGTGATGGAGTTATGGGAATTCAAAGTTTTTATACTACTTATAGTGATCGCTTTCTTGTTCAAAATTCTGCAAATAACCCAAAAGAAGATATCGCTGATGCGTTTGCAATATTTGTAACTCGCGAAGAGGGCTCTACTGGAAATTCTATAGCAGAACAAAAAATAGAGTTTATGTATAATTTTAGCGAATTAGTTTCTTTAAGAAATTATATTAGAACTAATTTAGGTTCTTCTTCAGGAGGATAAAATAGGCTTCTCTTTTACATTCCCTTTTCATTTACTTTTTAACTTCAGAAAAAAAACTCATTTTTAGGTAGGGTTTTTTAAAACACACCTGTTTAATAACTGTATAGGATCTGCTTATTGTAAGGTAATAAGTATACTTTTTTATATAGTTAGTAGTTAGTAGTGAGTTAACACCCTTGAGAACTGTAATTGAGAACCCCCTTTTTTATACTCAATTATAGTTCTCTTTTTTATCGAATTCTCAATCTTTAGAATATAAAATTTGAAAAAGAAAATAAGCCTCTATAATTTATTGTAGGGGTTTTATTTTATATTTGTTTAAAATTTAATTTAATGCATTTATTCAAAAATCATTCTGCCGAAATCTTAATTCTTATTTTTTTAATAATTACCTTCCTTCAATCTGGTCTTGATAAAATTACCGATTGGAAAGGAAATTTAGATTTTATAAAAGGTCATTTTAAAAATTCGCCATTAAAAAATATGGTCCCCTTATTGTTGGGAACCATTTTAATTACAGAAATCGTGGCTGGAATTTTAATGGTTGTTGGCGTGTACCAATTAGCGACGTCTGGAATACAAGAAATTGCATTGTTAGGCGCTGAATTAAGCGCAATAACACTTATTTTTCTCTTGATTGGTCAAAGGCTTGCAAAAGATTATGCAGGGGCAATGACACTTGCTGTCTATTTTATTGTGACTGTATTTGGTGTGTTTTTATTGCAATAAAAAAGCCCGCTATTTCTAGCGGACTTATGAATTATTTTTATACTGGTTTTATTTTGCTTCGTATCCAGCATTTAAAATATCTAATATTTTTTCTGTAAGGTTAATTTGATCGTCTCCATACATTACAGTTCCATTACCTTGTGTTCCAAGAATCATATTAAACTTATTAGTCGTTGCATAAGCATTTACTACACTATCAACTGTCTTTGTCAAAGTTTCTATTCCTTCTTGACTTTTTTGTTGTAATATTTGTTGCGCTTGTGCTTGTGCTTGTTTGATTACTTGTTGCTCTTGTTGTAGCTCAATCTCTTTCGCTTCTCTTGATTTTGTAGACATTCTTTTAGCCTTTTTGTAATAAGCTTCAACCTTGCCCTGAAAAGCATTGCTCAAGCTATCCAATGATTTACCCATTTCTTCTTGATCAACTTTCAATGAGGCTTCAACATCTTTTGTTGCATCATAATCTTTCATTAATTCTTCTACATCTACATATCCAATTTTTGTTTGCGTACATGATGCAAATAATAAAACGGTTGTAAATCTGTCTCTTATACACATCTCCGAGCCCACGAGACCTCTCTACATCT
>CAJXUO010000227.1 GCA_913061425.1 uncultured Lutibacter sp. | reverse complement strand
TCCTATGGGTGCTAGAATGATGTCTGGACACACTAATTATCATGAGCAATTAGAAAAAGAATGTGCAGAGTTTATAGATAAAGAAGCTGCTTATTTAGTGAATTTCGGATATCAAGGAATGGTTTCTGCCATTGATGCGTTAGTTACTAAAAATGATGTCATAGTTTATGATATGGATACTCATGCATGTATTATAGACGGAGTTAGACTACATGCTGGAAAACGATTTGTTTACAAGCATAACGATATTGAAAGTTTTGAGAAAAATTTACAACGAGCAACTAAATTAGCAGAGCAAACTGGTGGAGGAATTTTAGTAGTTTCTGAAGGTGTGTTTGGAATGCGTGGCGAACAAGGTCGATTAAAAGAGATTGTTGCCTTAAAAGAGAAATATAATTTCAGATTATTAGTTGATGATGCTCATGGATTTGGAACATTAGGTGATAATGGACGTGGTACAGGATTTGAGCAAGGAGTTCAAGACGGAATTGACGTTTATTTTGCAACATTTGCAAAATCTATGGCAGGAATTGGTGCCTTTTTTGCTGGTGATAAAGATGTAATCCAATATTTACAGTATAATATGAGATCTCAAATGTTTGCCAAATCTTTGCCATTGGCAATGGTTAAAGGAGCGTTAAAGCGTTTGGATATGATCCGTACTATGCCAGAATTAAAGGATAAATTGTGGAGAATAACAAATGCTTTACAAAGCGGATTGAAAAATGCAGGTTTTGATTTGGGAACAACTCAGACGTGTATTACACCTGTATTTTTGAAGGGAGAAATACCTGAAGCAATGGCTATGGTATATGATTTAAGAGAAAATCATGGCATATTTTGTTCTATTGTTGTGTATCCTGTTATTCCAAAAGGATTAATTATTTTAAGATTAATTCCAACAGCATCTCATACTCAAGAAGATATTGATGAAACTATTACAGCATTTTCTGAAATAAGAAGTAAATTAGAAAAAGGTATTTATAAGAGAATTGGAGCAACAATGGTCTAATTTTTTTTAAATTATAATATATTAAAGCCTCTGAATCTCAGAGGTTTTTTTATTTAAAAATGATTCGTATTTTTGTATATGGCACAAACTGAAAAACCTACTGAAGGACTACTTCAAGAGCAAGATTTTTTATCAGCAATCAATAAGGAAGAATTATTATCAATTATAAGTTCTAAAAACATCCCTATTGATAAAGTTAATAAGGTGATTTGTTATAATGATGAACTTCGAAATCTACAAATTGAACTCGTAAAACTTCAACAATGGATTTCAAAAAACAAGAAGAGAGTTGTTGTGATATTTGAAGGGAGAGATGCTGCTGGAAAAGGAGGTAATATTAGACGTTATTCAGAGCATTTAAGCCCTCGTTCAATGCGAACTGTTGCCTTGACAAAGCCTACTGAAGTTGAAGCAGGACAATGGTATTTTAGGCGTTATATTAAAAATTTACCGAATCCTGGTGAAATCGTTTTTTTTGATAGGAGTTGGTATAATCGTGCGGTTGTTGAACCAGTTATGGGTTTTTGTGATGAAAATCAATATAAAAAATTCATGGTGCAAGTTCCAGAGTTTGAACACATGTTGTATGAAGACGGGGTTACTATAATTAAATTTTGGTTTTCAATTTCTAAAACAGAACAAGAGAAACGTTTTAATGCGCGTTTATCAAATCCATTAAAAAGATGGAAGTTTAGTTCAGTTGATAAAAAAGGACAGCAATTATGGGATATTTACACAACGTATAAAGACAGGATGTTTAGTAAGACTCATACAACTTATAGTCCTTGGATTATTGTAAGAGCAAATAATAAAAAAGCCTCAAGATTGGAAAGTATGAAATATGTTCTTTCTCAATTTGATTACGATAATAAAGATGAAACGCATGTAAGTTTACATCCAGATCCAAATATTGTAATGAGATATTTTCGTTCAAATAAACAATTAGATTAAACCTTGATAAGATGAATTTTACTAAAGAAAATATCGAAAAATTAAATTCTACTAAAGGTTTAGTGTATTTACTCTCAAAAGAGACATTGAGTTATGAAAAAACACTGAGGTATATTGACTATGAGAAAAAATTAAAGAAATTACAAGTAGAACTCGTTAAGCTACAAACGTGGGCTATTAAAAATAATGAAAGAATTATTATTTTATTTGAAGGAAGGGATTCCGCTGGAAAAGGTGGTGCTATAAGGAGGATTGCTGAAAGAATCAATCCTAGAAATTTTAGAATTGTTGCCTTACCTAAGCCAACAAAAGAAGAGCGTTCGCAATGGTATTTTCAAAGATATATTAATAAGTTTCCAAAAGAAGGTGAAATTATTTTTTTTGACAGAAGTTGGTATAATCGTGCTGTTGTAGAGCCAGTAAATGGATTTTGTACCAAAGAGGAACATGAAATTTTCATGAATCAAGTAAATGATTTTGAAAGAATGATTACGGAATCTGGCACAAGAATTTTAAAAATCTATCTATCTATTTCTAAGAATGAGCAATCAAAAAGGTTTAACGAAATTAAATCTGATCCATTGAAACAGTGGAAAATGTCTAAAGTTGATGAGAGAGCTCAAGATTTATGGGATAGTTATACAGCGTATAAAAATAAAATGTTTGCTACAACAAAGAAAGGTGGATTTCCGTTTAAAATAATTAAGGCAAATCGTAAATCAGAATCAAGAATTGCTGTTATTGAACATATTTTAAAGTCTATTCCTTATGATAAGAATATCGAAATTTAATTAAGGTGCTAAAAGGATAGATAAGGGTGTTGCGCAATACCCAAAATAAAATTACCACAACGAGTATTATTGAAGGTGTAATTTTATAATAAATCAGAGACCTGTTGAAATAGAAAATTCATTTCTGCAGCAATTATTTGATTCGTTTCTAGATATTTTTTTTGAGTAAATGTTGTATCGTCAGATGATTTTGGATCTTCATATGGCAAATGAAATCTATGAACTGCATCTGGAATAAAAGGGCAATTTTTTTCTGCCGAAGAGCAATTTGTGATTGCTATAAACGGTTTTTTATTGATTTCATTATTATATATTTTTGAAAAACCAACAATAGATTTTTTCATATCTTTAGAAGTAATCTCATATATTGGGTTTGTATGTGAAAACTGAATAAGTTCAAATTTAAAACCAACTTCCTGTAGAGTTTTGACTGTATTTCTATGAAACGCAGTAGTTTCAGTTCCTCCTGAAAAACTTTTTATCTTTCTTAGTTTGTAATTTTCAATAGCATAGTGAGCCCAAACTTGTGCTAATTGACTTCTACGAGAATTGTGAGTGCAAATAAAATTGAGTCTTACTTTTTTTAATTTATGGCATTGTTCGACAATTTTTTCGGCTATAGTTGTAAGAAAATCTCTTCTATTTTCAGGCTGTCTCTTATACACATCTGACGCTGCCGACGAATAGAGAGGT
>CAJXUO010000226.1 GCA_913061425.1 uncultured Lutibacter sp. | reverse complement strand
CTGGTCAAATAACACTACATCCTGCAGGAATTCCTCATGGTCCACATCCAGGAGCAATGGAACGCAGTATTGGTAAAACTGGAACTACAGAATTAGCCGTAATGGTTGATACGTTCAAACCTTTAATGGTAACAGAAGAGGCGTTGAAAATAGATACTGGAGATTATCATCAATCTTGGTTAGACGAAAATCACTAAAAAAAGTAAAATGGCAGCAGAAATAAAAAACTTAGAAAACTTACAGAATACAACATACGGATTAGAAAAATTATTTGAAGAAGCAGAAGATTTTTTGCCGCTTTTAGGAACAGATTATGTAGAGTTATATGTTGGAAATGCAAAACAATCAGCACACTTTTATAAAACGGCTTTTGGGTTTCAATCGCATGCATTTGCAGGATTAGAAACTGGGATGAAAGACAGAGTCTCGTATGTATTAAAGCAAGATAAAATACGCTTAGTACTAACAACACCTTTAGATGAAAACGGCCCAATAAATGAACACCTTAATAAACACGGAGATGGTGTTAAGGTAATGGCACTTTGGGTTGAAGATGCTAAAAGCGCTTGGGAAGAGACCACAAAAAGAGGCGCCAAATCATTTATGGAACCAACTGTTGAAAAAGATCAATTTGGTGAAGTTATTCGTTCTGGAATTCATACGTATGGTGAAACTGTTCATATTTTCGTTGAGCGCAAAAACTATAAAGGAGTCTTTTTACCAGGATATCAAAAGTGGGAATCTCATTACAATCCAGAACCTGTTGGCTTACGATTTGTAGACCATATGGTAGGAAACGTAGGTTGGGGAGAAATGAAAGAATGGTGTGATTTTTATGCCAAGACTATGGGATTTGCACAAATTATTTCTTTTACTGATGATGATATTTCTACAGAATTTACTGCATTAATGTCTAAAGTAATGTCTAATGGAAATGGAAGAATTAAATTTCCAATAAATGAACCCGCAAAAGGAAAGAAGAAATCTCAAATAGAAGAGTACCTAGACTTTTATAAAGGTGCAGGAGTTCAGCATATTGCTGTAGCAACAGACGATATTGTGAAAACAGTATCTGCAATGAGAGATCGAGGCGTTGAATTTTTATATGTTCCTGATGAGTATTATGACGATTTATTGGAGCGTGTAGGTCAAATAGATGAAGATGTTGAGGTGCTAAAGGAACATGGCATTTTAATTGATCGTGATGATGAAGGTTATTTACTTCAGTTATTTACAAAACCCGTTGTTGATAGACCAACAATGTTTTTTGAAGTAATACAACGTAAAGGAGCACAATCTTTTGGAGTTGGAAACTTCAAAGCATTGTTTGAAGCAATTGAAAGAGAACAAGGAAATAGAGGAACATTATAATTGAACTTTCAAAAAGAATATATCAATATTAAATCGCCTTTTTCTTAAGCGACTCTTCTTTTCAAAAAAGAAAAAAAGAGATGTTTAATTATTAAAGTATAAAAAATGACAAAAGACAAACTTCTTCAACAAATTGAAGAAAAATATAAAAAACTTGGTGTGCCATTAAATACCATGTTAGAAGGATTGCTTTGGAGTACTCCAACAACCTATTGGGATTATATCCAAACGGATGCGCTTCTAGGCCTTCAAATCCCAAGAACAACTGAAAAAGATGAAATGATTTTTATCATGTATCATCAAGTCAATGAATTGTTATTCAAAATGATTCTTTGGGAGATTGAACAAGTTGCACAATCCAAAGAAATAACTGCAGAGAAATTCAGCATGCACCTTGCTAGAATAAGTAGGTATTTTGATATGTTGTCAAATTCATTTAGTGTAATGCAAGACGGTATGGAAGTTGAGCAGTATCTTAAATTTAGAAATACGTTGGCACCAGCAAGTGGTTTTCAGAGCGCTCAATATAGAAAAATTGAGTTTGCATCTACAGAGTTGATTAACTTAATTGATGCAAGATTTAGAGACACTATTGACAGAGAAACCCCTTTTAAAAACGCGTTTGAACATTTATATTGGCAAGCTGCAGGAAAAAATTATGAGACTGGAAAAAAATCAGCACTTTTAAATTTATTTGAAAATAAATATATGGGTGATTTTATTGATTTTATGGAAGATTATAATGAAATAAACCTTGCTAAAAAGTTTAAGCAGTTACCTAAAGAAACACAAGAAAATATTGACCTTATAAACGCCATGCGTCATTATGACCATACCGTTAACGTGAAATGGGTGATGGCTCATTATAATGCTGCCAACAAGTATTTAGGTGATGGAGATATTAAAGCTACAGGTGGAAGTCATTGGCAAAAATACATGCACCCAAGATATCAAAGACGTATTTTCTTTCCAAATTTATGGAGTGAGAATGAACTAAAAAACTGGGGAATTGATAATCTTGAAAGTTGTGAAATTTTATCAAACTAAAAAAATCTAATATAATTTTTAGAAAGCTTAACGTTTTATCGTTAGGCTTTTTTTATTTTTGGAATGGTAATTGTAATTTCTTGAATAATATTAAGACAAATCAACTACAGTAGTTATGAAAAAAATAATATTAAACATATTCTTCCTATTCCTATTCTCATTTTCTTTTGCTCAAGAAAAAGGGCAGGTTTTTAAAGATGGTGAGTGGTTAAAATACCGTATGCACTATGGTTTAATTAATGCAGGATATGCAACCGTTGATTTAGCGGCTGTTCATGAAAACAAAAAAGAAGTTTATCATATTGTTGCAAAGGGTTGGACTACTGGAATAACTGGTTGGTTCTTTAAAGTTAATGATGATTATCAGACTTGGTTATATAAAGACACTATGAAGCCTTATCACTTTAGAAGGAGAGTTGACGAAGGCGGCCATATTATTTCAAGAGACGTATATTTTGATCAAGAAGCCAAAAAAGCACTCGTAAAAGATCATAAAAAAAAGATTGAAAAAACTGTTTCTATAGATAATGTGCAAGATATGATTTCTGCCTTTTATTATTTAAGAAATAATGATATGAGTACTATAAAGGTTCATGATGAATTAAAACTCAATATGTTTTTTGACTATGAAACTTTTGGATTTAAAATGCGCTATTTAGGAGAAGACACCATTAAAACTAAATTTGGAAAGATTAAATGCTTAAAATTCAGACCTTTAGTTCAGTCTGGAAGAGTTTTCAAAGCAGATGAAAGTTTAACTGTTTGGATTTCTGCCGATAAAAATAAAATTCCTATAAGAATACAAGCAGATTTGTCAGTCGGTTCTTTAAAAGCAGATTTAGATCAATTCAAAGGATTAGCAAATCCTTTTAACATCATTTTTGATAATTAAATTGTACTTTTGAGCATTATTTTATACGAACCCTAAAACTTATCCTTTGAAAAAATATTTTGCGCTTCTATTTTGTGCATCACTATTTGTAACTTGTAAAAAAGATACTGTTTCAACGACTATTGATCCTCCTCAACTT
>CAJXUO010000225.1 GCA_913061425.1 uncultured Lutibacter sp. | reverse complement strand
GGAATGAGAATGGAGGTTCAGCATCTTTAATTACTACAACTCGTGAAATTTATATAAATGTCGGGAGAGTATTTAATGAACGATTGATGAAGTTATTATTAAATTTTAATGATGAGCAATTTACAATTGCAGATGCATTAATGCATGTAAAAAATCAACTTACAACAAGTCAACGCTTGTTTATATATTATCTTGGAGATCCAGCAATGGAACTTGCAGTCCCAAGAGCAGATGTAAAATTGACTCATATGAATGGAGTTGATATTGCAACTTCACTAGACACTATTAAAGCGCTATCTAATGTGACGTTTAACGGTATTGTGACAGACCCTCAAGGAAATCTTTTAACTGATTATAACGGAGAGCTTTCTGCAACAGTTTTTGATAAAGAAATAAACAGATCTACTTTAAATAACGATAATTTTGGATTTGTGATGGAATTTGATGCTTTAGAAAGTAAAATTTTTAGAGGTCGAGCAACCGTTGAAAACGGATTGTTTGAGTTTAATTTTGTTGCGCCTAGAGATTTAAGAATAGCCTACGGTAAAGGTAAAATTAGTTTTTATTCAGATAATAATAGTATAGATAAAGCAGGATATAATTTTGATGTTACTGTTGGAGGAATTAATGAAAATGCTCCTGGAGACAATACAGGTCCACAGATTGAATTGTATATGAACGATGAATCATTTATTGATGGAGCCAATACAAATGAATCTCCTTTATTTTTAGTAGTTCTTGAAGATGAAAACGGGATCAACACCTCTATCACAGCTGTAGATCATGATATTGTTGCAATATTAGATGGAGATCAATCTAATCCATTCATTTTAAATGATTTTTATCAAACGGAGTTGAATGATCATACAAAAGGAAAGGTAAAGTATCCTTTCAGAAATTTAGATACAGGCTTACACACTATAGAATTATGTGCTTGGGATACTTACAATAATTCTTCTTGTGCTACGTTGTCATTTGTAGTAGTTAACGATTCAGACATGGTGTTAGAAAACGTATTGAATTACCCAAATCCATTTGTAAATCACACAGAATTTTGGTTTAATCATAACAAGCCAAATGAATCATTAGAAGTTCAAATTCAGATATTTACAGTGTCTGGAAAATTAATAAAAACAATTAATAAAGCAGTGCAATCTACAGGTACTTTATCGCGTTCTATTTCTTGGAATGGACTAGATGACTTTGGAGATAAAATTGGTAAAGGTGTATATGTTTACAAACTTCATGTTAAAAGTTTAGTTTCAAACGCCAAAGCAGAAAAATATGAGAAATTAGTTATACTCCAATAAAAAATCGATATTTGTGGTTTCGCTTAAAAATAAATACAAAATTAAATGAAAAACTTACTTATTACTACTTGTATAATCTTACTAATTATACCAACTGTTAAGGCGCAAGATGAACCCAACCCAATTACAACAGCAGCACCGTTCTTATTAATTGTGCCTGATGCTCGCGCAGGTGGAATGGGAGATGTTGGTGTAGCAACAAGTGCTGATGCTAATTCACAGCATCATAATCCTGCACAATATGCATTTTTAAATTCTCAATTTTCTGTTGGAGTAAATTACACACCTTGGATGAGAGCCCTTGTAAGTGATGTTTTCTTAGGAGGCTTTACAGTTGCAAATAGACTAGATGATAGAAGTGCTTGGGCTGCAAGTTTAAAATACTTTACCCTTGGTGAAATTGAATTGAGAGAAACTGGAGACCCAAATGAAACTGTTATAATTGAAAAGCCAAGTGAACTTTCTTTTGATGGTACCTATGCATTGAAATTAAATGAATCATTTTCAATGGGAGTTACTTTAAGATATATCCGTTCAGATTTTGCGATTAAAGTGGCAAATTCAGAATTAAAGACAGTAAACACGTTTGGTGTAGATATTTCAGGTTATTACCAATCAGAAGAAGATAATTACGGAGATTTTAATGGTAAATGGCGTGGAGGTTTTAATCTATCTAATATTGGACCTAAAGTTACATATTCAGATGGTGGAAGAGAAAATTTTATTCCAACTAATTTAAAATTAGGGGGTGGTTTTGATTTTATTTTAGATGACTATAACACCATTTCAACAACTTTAGAATTCACTAAATTACTTGTTCCAACTCCGCCATTGAGAGATCCGTTAACTGGAGAGATTATTGAAGGTCAAGATGATAATATAAGTTTCTTTAAAGGAATTTTTCAATCTTTTGGCGATGCTCCAGGAGGTGGAAGTGAAGAGTTAAAAGAATTTACTTGGGCGCTTGGTGTTGAGTATATGTATGACAATGCATTTGCAATTCGTGCAGGATACTTTAATGAAAATGAGTTTAAAGGAGGACGTAAGTACTTTACTTTAGGCACAGGGTTTAAGTTTAAAAGTAGTAAAATTGATATTTCATATTTGTTTAATTCTTCTGATGTAAACAATCCTTTAGAAAATACATTGCGTTTTTCTTTAGCGTTTGACTTTGGCGAATTATATGAAGATTATTAACATTTAAATTTTTAAATGAAAAAAATTCAACTATCAACATCAATTACTTTATTTGATTCTGTTGATGAACTTCCAAAAGATGTTCAGCAATTGATGATTGAGGCTGTAAAAATTCGTAAAACAGCATATGCTCCATATTCACAATTTCATGTTGGCACAGCATTTTTACTAGAAAATGATGAAATAGTTACTGGAAATAATCAGGAGAACGCAGCGTACCCTTCTGGAATGTGTGCTGAGCGTGTTGCAGTTTGGAAAGCAAGTTCTGAGTTTCCTGATGTTAAAATTTTAAAGATTGCTATTACAGCAAGTTCTGTTAATAATCCAGTTAAAGAGCCTGTTGCTCCTTGTGGTGGATGTAGGCAGGCATTATCAGAATACGAATCAAAGCAAGATTCAAAAATAGAGATCTATTTTATGGGAGAAACTGGTGGAATAATAAAAACAGACTCTCTTCATAATCTTCTTCCACTTGCATTTGACAAATCGTTCTTGTAGTTGAAGACAACGGTGTCGGAGTAAAATAAAATATTTAGAAAATAAAAAAGGAGAGGTTAAACCTCTCCTTTTTTATTTTAAAACTTTTTCAATCACCTTTCCTGTAGATCCGTTTGGGAATTCTATACCTAGTAAAGCAGAAAGTGTAGGTGCAATGTCAATAATAGGATGATATTGATGACTCAACCCCTTTTTAATTCCATTTCCATAAAATATTAGCGGAGCGTGTGTGTCGTAATTGTAACCAGATCCATGAGTTGTACCTCCTTTATTTTCATACCAATTTGTAATTGTAGACGGTTTATAAATAAAGAGGATATCTCCAGATAATTTTTGATTATAACTATTTTGAATTAAACTTAATGGTCCTTCAATAAAAGCAGCAGTTTGTAATGTTCTTGCAGTAACTGTTTTATAGATGTCTTTATGCTCTATTAGTTCATCAGCAATTAATTGTTCTGCCT
>CAJXUO010000224.1 GCA_913061425.1 uncultured Lutibacter sp. | reverse complement strand
GTTGGTTCATTATTACTTTTTATTCAATATTCAAGAGGTGTAGAAGGATTTGTAAACAAGATAAATAAGTTAATTATTTATTTTGAAAACAAACAAGCGGGGTATAGTAGAGTCGTGATTCAATTGTTAGCAGCCGTTACAGGGATTGCTCTTTTTGTTGAAACAACGATTAGTTCTTTGACGGTAGGAACCTTATACAGACCTATTTTTGACCGATTAAAAATACCAAGAGAAAAATTAGCTTACATAGCGGATTCTAGTTCAGCACCAACCTCTATATTAATACCTTTCAATGCTTGGGGAGCATTTATTATGGGATTATTATTGACTCAAGGAGTTGAAAAGCCATTTTCGGTAATGATAGCCTCAATAAAATATAATTTCTATCCCATTATTGCGCTGTTGATGGTCTTCATAGTCATCATTTTTAAGAAAGATATTGGTCCAATGGCGAAGGCCGAAAAAAGGACAAAAGAGACAGGAAAACTATTAAATGAAGGTTCAAAACCAATGGTTTCTGATGAAGTTACTTCTTTTCCTCCAAAAGAAGGAATTCATGCGAAAGCATATAACATGATAATCCCTTTACTAACTATGATTGTTATGATGCCAGTTTATTTGGTATTTACAGGATGGAATGAAGTTGAAAGTTTCACTTCATTTGGAAATCATTTATCACAAGCGATAGGAAGTGGTTCTGGTTCATCTTCTGTTTTATATGCAGTGAGTACAGCAATTTTAGTGGCTGTTGTGATGTATAGAGTTCAGGGGATAGTAAAGAGTAAAGAAGCGATTGACATTACTTTAAAAGGGATTAGCGAGTTGATGCCTTTAGCACTATTAATGGTGCTGGCTTTTGCGATAGGAGACGCGTGTAAAGCACTAGAAACGGGACAATATGTAGCAGATGTTACGAAAGATTTTTTAACTCCCGAATTATTACCAGCAGTTGTGTTTATTATTAGTTCTTTTATAGCATTTTCTACAGGAACTTCTTGGGGAACCTTTGCAATTATGTTAGCGATTTCACTTCCAATGGCAAATATTCACGGTACTGATATCACGTTAATTGTTGCTGCTACTCTTGGTGGCGGAGTTTTTGGAGATCATTGTTCTCCCATTTCAGACACCTCTATTATTTCATCTATGGCTTCTGCAAGTGATCATATTGACCATGTAAAAACACAATTACCATATGCCTTAATTGGCGGAGTGATTACGGTAATAATGTACTTGATTTTAGGGTTTATGTAGCAAATAAAGGGTTATTTTACAACAATTCCTTTTTTATCAAATTCAGAAACTAATCTTAGAGCGCCGTCTTTTATACTGTTTTTAGCAAATAAGAAGGTCTTCTCAAACAATTGGTTATCAGCAAAAAAAGTAATTTTAAATTCGTTATTGAGTTTAAAAAGTTCAGGTTGAATCAGTTCAACTTTAGCAAAAGAATTTGCAGGTAGCTTTTCAATTTTATGACGCATTGTAGACGTTGAATCGTTCTCATTAAAACCATGTGAAATGATTAAAACCATTTCTAAATCTATTGGTTTATTATTGATGATATATACATTCCAATCATCTGTTCTAAAGTCAGGATTGTACTCTTTTACAACAGCCATTAATACGCCTGAAACTTCGGGTATTTGAATGTCTTTTTTCATTTGATGAGGTTTAGGGTTTTGGCTCAAAAAGGTTAAGGTACTTTTACCCTTCACCTAAAACCTTTTTACACCTTATAAAACTGATTTAAATTGCTCTAAAAAACGAACATCATTTTCATAAAACATTCTTATATCCGGAATTTGATATAATAACATTGCAATACGTTCAATACCCATTCCAAAAGCATAACCAGTATATTTTTCTGAATCAATATTAGCATTTTTCAATACATTAGGATCTACCATTCCACATCCCATAATTTCTAACCAACCTGTTCCTTTGGTTATTTTATGGTCAATTTCAGTTTCTAATCCCCAATAAATATCTACTTCAGCACTTGGCTCTGTAAACGGAAAATACGATGGACGTAAACGAATTTTTGATTTTCCAAACATCTCTTTTGTAAAGTATAAAAGGGTTTGTTTTAAATCGGCAAACGAAACATCAGTATCTATATATAAACCTTCTACTTGATGAAAAATACAATGAGAGCGTGAAGAAATATCTTCATTTCTAAAAACTCTTCCTGGAGAAATTGTTCTAATTGGAGGCTGATTTTCTTCCATATACCGAACCTGTACAGACGATGTATGAGTTCTCAATAATATATCAGGATTTTGCTCAATGAAGAATGTATCTTGCATATCTCTTGCAGGATGATATTCAGGTAAATTTAATGCAGTAAAATTGTGCCAATCATCTTCAATCTCTGGACCTTCAGAAACTGTAAAACCAATTTTTGAAAAGACCTCTATAATTCTATTTCTAACGATTGAAATTGGATGCCTTGAACCTAATTCAATTGCTTCTGATGGACGTGTTAAATCGCCATAAATACTTTTTGTTTCAGTTTGCTCCTCTAAAGCCTCATTCAATTCTTGAACTTTATCTGAAGCAGCATTACGCAAATTATTTAATGCTTGTCCTAAATCTTTCTTTAAAGACGCATCAACAGTTTTGAATTCATTAAAAAGATCTTTTAATAAACCTTTGCTTCCCAAATACTTAATTTTAAATACTTCAATTTCTTCTTTTGAAGTGGTTTTAAAACTCTGTACATCACCAATCAGTTCTTTTACTTTATCTAACATCTTATTTTTCCTCAATAATTAGGTTGCAAATTTATGATTTTTTAATGAAAATAAGCCTAGGTTTCCTTAAGAGTTGGTGGCTAGAATAATCAATCTTTCGAAAACGTTGTAGTAAAAGGTGTATTTGAGCAAAAAAAAGGTCAATTTAAATTTAACAATTAGGAATTTAATTATATTTGCATCGTAATTTGAAAATTATATATAAAAGACATTAAAAATTATGAAAAAAGTGATTTCAAACTTTATGGATTACGTAAGTCAACGTAATACAAACGAACCAGAATTTTTACAAGCTGTTCATGAGGTAGCAGAAACAGTAATTCCATTTATTCAAGACAACCCTAAATATCAAGGGAAAAAATTGTTAGAGAGAATGGTAGAACCAGAAAGGACACTTATGTTTAGAGTTCCTTGGGTTAATGATAGTGGAGAAATACAAGTAAATAGAGGCTATAGAGTTGAATTTAATTCAGCAATTGGACCTTATAAAGGAGGTTTACGTTTTCACCCTTCTGTAAACTTATCAATTTTAAAATTCTTAGGATTCGAGCAAGTATTTAAAAACTCACTAACTACTTTACCTATGGGTGGAGGAAAAGGAGGTTCTGATTTCAATCCAAAAGGAAAATCTGATAGAGAAGTAATGGCGTTCTGTCAAGCTTTTATGTCTGAGTTATTCCGTCACATTGGAGCAAATACAGATGTTCCTGCAGGAGATATAGGTG
>CAJXUO010000223.1 GCA_913061425.1 uncultured Lutibacter sp. | reverse complement strand
ATGTTACTCCTGGTAATTTTGTTACTCTAATAATTTCTTTCCAAATATCGTTTGGAGATTTAATTTCTGGTCTCCAGTTTCGGTAAAATACACCATCTTCATCTTCTATTAATTGTTGCCTTGTATTCAAAGACTTCCAAACAGCGTATTCTTCTGCTCTTAATGACATTCCGTTTTTCAATACATATTCATTGTCACTATTGATTTTGTAACGCTGGCGTATGCCGTTCTCATCCAGCATATATTCAGATTTATATTGAATAATATTCTCGTACATTGACAAAGGTGCTGGGTCTAAAGCGGATGTTGTTCTACCTGCTTTACCAACAACCGTTTTTATCTCTGGAATACCAGCTACTGCCATATCTAATTGTTGTAAAACTCGTTTATTTTCAGTTACACCTGCGTGAGGCATGGAAGTAGGCATCAATAAAAAAGAACCTTCATTTAAGGATGGTATAAACTCTTTCCCTGTATTTTTCATAATGAAAAAACCTGCAATAATAATGGCTGTTGGTACGGATAAAAACAAAAGTTTATTTTCTAAACACCATCTTAATATACATGTATAATAGTTTCTGAAGAGCGTAAAGACTCCTAACAAACCAAAACAAATAACACCCACAAAAATGAGATTCCAAAAGATACTTTTATCAACTCCTAAAGGTCTCCAATATTCAGCCAACAGAAATACAATTGCTACCGATGAAATGATAATATTGATACCGTTCGCCTGTTTTTCAGTTACTTTACCTTGAAGTTTTAAGAGTGCTAAAACTCCAAATGCAATCAAGATCAATCCCAACCAAAAACCATATATAACCACACTTAAACCAAAAAGTATTAAAACACCACTTAAAGCATAGTGAAAAGGCTTTTTAATGTTTCTTTTTCTAAATAAAAACGCTGCAAATGGTGGAATTAAAAATAAGGCAACAATAATGGATGCGGTAAGTGCAAATGTTTTTGTAAAGGCCAAGGGTCTGAATAATTTTCCTTCGGCACCAATCATAGTAAAGACAGGAATAAAACTAATGATGGTGGTCATTACGGCTGTTAGAATTGCACCTGATACTTCTGTAGTTGCATTGTAAACTACGGTGTTTATTGGAAGTTTTTTATCATCTTCATCCAGATGACGAATGATATTTTCTGAAAGTATAACACCTACATCTACCATCGTTCCAATTGCAATAGCAATTCCAGATAATGCTACAATATTTGCATCAACACCAAATAATTTCATTGCGATGAAAATCATTAAAACAGCAACTGGTAATAACCCTGAAATGAGTACCGATGCACGAAGATTAAATAACATAAATATAATAACGAGTATGGTAATTAATATTTCTAATGTTAATGCCTCATTGAGTGTTTCTAATGTTTCTTGAATAAGTTCTGTTCTGTCATAAAAAGGCACAATAGTTACTTGAGAGGTTCTTCCGTCACTCAATACTTTTGAAGGCAATCCCGCGCTTAATTCTTTAATTTTTTCTTTAACGTTGTTAATGACTTCCATCGGATTAGCTCCATATCTCGACACAACTACAGCACCAACTACTTCTGCACCTTCTTTGTCTAATATTCCTCTACGAGTTGCGGGACCTAAAGACACTTTACCGATATCTTTTATTCTGATTGCTGTATAATCTTCTGATGTAATTACGGCATTTTCTATGTCAGCAATAGACTTAACATATCCCAAGCCACGTACCAAGTATTCGACCTTATTTATTTCTAATGTCTGTGCACCAATATCTTTATTGCTTTCTTTTACGGCTTTTACAACTTGGTTTAAACCAATATTATATTGACGCATCAATTCTGGATTGACATCTACTTGATATTCCTGAACATAACCACCAATAGAAGCAACTTCAGACACACCACCTGCAGACGATAAAGCATATTTCACATAATAATCTTGGATGCTACGTAATTCCTGTAAATCCCAACCACCTGTTACGTTTCCGCTTTCATCACGACCTTCTAGTGTGTACCAAAATATCTGTCCTAGTCCTGTTGCATCTGGACCTAAAGCAGGATTAACACCTTCAGGAAGTAAACCACTTGGTAAAGAGTTGAGTTTTTCTAAAATACGGCTGCGACTCCAATAAAATTCGGTATCTTCTTCAAATATGATGTAGATACTCGAAAAACCAAACATAGAAGAACTACGAATCGTTTTAACTCCTGGAATACCGAGTAAAGAAGTAGTTAAAGGATACGTAATTTGGTCTTCAATATCTTGTGGTGAACGACCTTCCCATTTAGTAAATACAATTTGTTGGTTTTCACCAATATCTGGAATAGCATCTACAGCTACAGGATTCCTTGGTAAAAATCCAGTATCCCAATTGAAAGGTGCGTTAATAGTTCCCCATCCAACAAAAAGGACGAGTAGCAGAACTGCTACGAGCTTATTTTCTATTAAAAATTTGATGCTTTTATTTAGCATTAGTTTTGATTGTTAAATAGTTAGACATTGGCGTTAAGAAAACTCCGAATACAAAGAATTACCCAATAGTATACTATCAGATAAAAAGTCTAATGTTTAAAAATCAAATTAAATAGGTCTCGTCAAGTTTGTATAGTTCCCTGACGACCAAAGGAGGAATGTAATCTCTATAAGAATTTATATCTTCTTCTTCACCTTCAAAAAGATTGATATAGGTGTAAATAAATGAAGTTACAAATTGTTGTTGCTCAAAAGAAAGCGTATCAAAAGTTAATTGTAATTCGTCTTGACCATCGATAAACATCTGTTTATCATTACAACAATCCTTTTTGGTAATAGAACATCCTTCAGTTGAAGGGTTTTGCATTTCCATTCCACAAGTTTTTACTTTATGGAAAATAGCAGTATCCATTAAAGTATCACCACAATAATGCATATTAACCGTAAATGATAATGTAGAGAATAACACTACAACAGCCATTAGCATAGATACTATTTTATGTGATACTTGTTTCATATTAATTACAAATGTATAAAATTTTAATAACTTCTAATTTTTTTTAACAAAAGTTTAAAAGATGGTTGATACATGAACTTCTAATAATGTGCCTGTGGATACTTGAAATGGTAAATACGATTGCATTTAATTATCTATTGGACTTTTAATTCACAGTCAAACACCTGATGAAATTGCCATTAGTATTGCGGCACAAATCATTCAATTAAAAAACAAAACAAAATAAATTAATATTCCGTTTTGTTTACTTTAGTATCCCATTCGTTAAAGACTTTAACAGCCTTATCTTGTAGAGTTTGGACAAATTTAATTTGTCTATCTCCCATTTTTTTATCTAACTCTTCATAGATAAATTGGTCATCAAAATCAATTTTAGCAGCATCAACTTTATCACAAGCATAAAAAACAGCTTTAGGCCTTGCCCAATAAATTGCTCCAATACACATAGGGCATGGCTCACATGATGTATATACCTGTCTCTTATACACATCTGACGCTGCCGACGAATAGAGAGGTGT
>CAJXUO010000222.1 GCA_913061425.1 uncultured Lutibacter sp. | reverse complement strand
ACAATTATCGATTGCAAGAAAATTAATTTTCACCAAATGGCAAGCAGCATTAGGAGGTGAATTAAAATTAATGGTTTCTGGAAGTGCAGCATTACAGCCTCGCTTGACGAGAGTTTTTACGGCAGCAGGAATGCCTATTATGGAAGGTTATGGATTAACTGAAACTTCTCCTGTAACTTCCGTGAATGATGTAAATGATGGTGGATTTAGAGTAGGAACAGTAGGACGCGTTATAGATGGCGTAGAAGTTAAGATTGCTGAAGATGGAGAAATATTAATAAAAGGACCCAATGTAATGATGGGTTATTATAAAGATCCAGAGAAAACAGCTAGCGTAATGACTGACGATTATTTCCATACAGGGGATAAGGGAGAAGTTGATTCTGAAGGCTTTTTGAAAATTACAGGTAGAAAAAAAGAAATGTTCAAAACTTCTGGAGGGAAATATGTAATTCCTGCATTACTTGAAAATGAATTAAAACAATCTAGATTTATTGATCAAATTATGGTACTTGGTGAAGGTGAGAAAATGCCTGCCGCACTTATACAGCCTAATTTTGAGTTTATTCAAGATTGGATTAAAAGAAAAGAAAAAAATATAGGAAATTCTGAAAGTGAAATTTGTAACTCACAAATAATAAAAGACAGAATTCAAATAGAAGTTGATACGTGCAACAAAAAATTTGGTAATTGGGAACAGATTAAACGCTTTGAACTTACACCTGAAGTTTGGTCTATTGATAGCGGACACCTCACTCCTACTATGAAAATGAAAAGAAATATTATTAAAGAAATTTATAAAGATTTATACGATAAAATTTATCGTTAATATGTATTTTTGTTTTAACATTTCACATCGTTAATGGAACACTTTATTGTATCAGCTAGAAAATATAGACCTCAAACATTTGATGATGTTATTGGGCAACAAGCGATTACAAATACTTTAGAAAATGCAATAAAAAGTAATCATTTAGCACAAGCTTTATTGTTTACAGGACCTAGAGGTGTTGGGAAAACTACCTGCGCACGTATTCTTGCTAAGAAAATTAATCAAGAGTCAATAAAAGATTCGAGTCCAGATGAGGATTTTGCTTTCAATATTTTTGAATTGGATGCTGCCTCAAATAATTCTGTTGATGATATTAGAAATCTAACAGAACAAGTTAGGATTCCTCCACAAGTTGGAAAATATAAAGTTTACATTATTGATGAGGTGCATATGTTATCTCAGTCAGCATTTAATGCTTTCTTAAAAACTTTAGAAGAACCACCAGCACATGCTATTTTTATTTTAGCAACTACTGAAAAACATAAAATCATTCCAACTATTCTATCAAGGTGTCAAATTTTTGATTTTAAAAGAATCTCTGTTTTTGATGTAAAAAATTATTTAAAAACTATCGCTGAAAAAGAGAATGTAAATGCTGATGATGATGCTTTACATATAATTGCTCAAAAGGCTGATGGTGCAATGAGAGATGCACTTTCAATTTTTGATAGAGTTATCAGTTTTTCTGGAAGTGAACTTACAAGACAAGCAGTTACTGAAAATTTAAACGTATTAGATTACGATGAGTTTTTCAACATGACAGATTTATTACTTGAGAACAACATCCCTCAAGTCCTCATAAAGTTTAATGAAATTCTATCTAAAGGATTTGATGGTCATCATTTCATTAGTGGTCTTGCCTCACATTTTAGAGATTTATTAGTCGCAAAAGATAAGGCTACAATCCCTCTACTTGAAGTTGGTGATAATGCTAAAAAAAGGTATTTAGAACAATCTGAAAAATCAATAATGCAATTTCTGCTCAAGGGAATTGACAAAGCTAACGATTGTGATTTAAAATACAAGACTAGTAAAAATCAACGCTTACTCGTTGAATTAGTTCTCATGCAGATTGCCTCTATCACTTTTGATGGAGAAAAAAAAAATGACAAAAACTACATAATTCCTGCTGCATTTTTTAAAAACATCATCGTTGAAGAAAAACTTGATGTTGAAACTATTCCTGACACAAAAAAAATTAAAAAGCCTTTAGTAGAAGAAAAAACTATTCGGAAAGCAATAGCCCCTATAAAACAGGATCTAGCGAAACCTATTGGTTCAAGAAAAAGAAAAGCCACTTTTTTATTAAAAAGTGTAGCGCGTCAAAAAGAAATTAATGAGATTGATGTTGAAGTAATTGATTACAGTTCAATGCCTCAAACTCCATTTACAGAAGTACAAATATTAAAAGAATGGAAAGGCTATGTTAAAGACTTAATTACAGATGGAAATAGAAGTTTGGCTTCAATTATGGACGCTGATACACCAACAGTAAAAAATTCTAATATTCATATTGCTCTTCCAAATAAATTGATGAAATCTCAATTATTAATACTTAAGCCTAAAATACTAAAAGTAATACGAGAAAAGCTAAATAATTATAGTATCGACTTATTTATTGATGTTAATGAAGTTGCTGAAAAAAAATACGCCTATACTCCACAAGAAAAATATGAAAAACTCAAAGAAAAAAACCCTTTTATTGCTGAGTTTCGTAAAAAATTAGATTTAGATATTTAACTGTTAATCTTACTTCACATTCTTTCCTAAATAAATTAGAGAGCAATGCTCTTTTGATTCTCCACTGATTTCAAATTCAGGTATAAAAAATATGTCTTCACCTTTTTTAACAAATAATGGTATTGATTTCAATTCATTGAAAAGTTTTGAAATCATCATACTATACTCTTCTTCATTAGCAATTTCTACTTCATAAATTTTAGGGTTATCCCTATAAACTTCACTCAAGTTTATATAATCATCCTTTGGAGTAAAATATGTGTTTTCATCTTCAATATTATAATCTATCACTTCTTGTGAAGTTGCCAATCTATATGATCCATGCTCACCAAAAGATTTGGAAAGATCTGTTATCACGTGTTCATTTACAGAATCACTCCCAGTCATTGCCACTAAATAGCCTACGTCATTTAATTCAATATTATCTGATAAATCATTTTGATAAACATCGAGATTAATAGCTTCTAATCCAGCATCTAGAGCTTTATTTATAAAGTTTTTATTTGAATCTATTAATATGACTCTTTTTCCATTATTTTTTAAGTATTCAGCAATTAATCTAGAAGGACTTGATGCACCTACTATCAATATTGCATTAGAACTTTTGAGAAATACACCAACTAGCCTTGCAAATAATCGTGCAGTTGTAGCATTTAATAAAACAGTTCCTAAAACTATCATAAACACCAAGGGAGTAATATATTCGGCGCCTTCTATACCTTCCTTTAATAACTTACTTCCAAATAAAGAAGCAATTCCTGCAGCAACAATACCTCTTGGGCCTACCCAACTTATAAATAATTTCTCATTTAGTTTTAAGTTTGATTTATATGTGCTTATAAAAACAGCTATTGGCCTAATTACAAAAACAACTAAAGCAAATAACGCAAGTGCTGTCTCTTATACACATCTCCGAGCCCACGAGACCTCTCTACATCTCG
>CAJXUO010000221.1 GCA_913061425.1 uncultured Lutibacter sp. | reverse complement strand
CTTTTAAAATATCTCCTTGAGAAAAACTACTTGCTCCAACACCTTTACTCTTTAAGTCAGCCTCTCTTAATAAAGTTATAACTTGTGAGACTTTACGCATAGGATAATTTTTTCCTGCAGTTAAATAGTCACCCACAAAATAAGGGTTTACACGCAATACCTTTGCAACACTTCCTTTTGATTTATCTTTCAAACCATGATACTGAAGTAACTGTGTAAAAAAACTATTAAGCAATGAAATGGTCATTACCAATGGATTTCCTTTAGGGTTTTGAGCAAAATAATTGACAATCTGATTTGCCTGTACAACATGCTTCTCTCCTACTGCTTTTCGCAATTCAAAATTATTAAAATCTTTACTTATCCCAATATTATCTTCAATAAACTTAGGTGTTATGACCTCTCCTTGTTTGATAATCTGAGTCAATTTATTTAACTCATTATTTATCTTACTCAAATCATTTCCAAGAAACTCAACTAACATTTGTGCCGCTTTAGGCTCAATAGTATACTTCTTTCCAGACAACACTCTACGAATCCAATCTGCAACTTGATTATCATACAACTTTTTACTTTCAAACAGCACGCCGTGTTTCTCTATGACTTTAGCCAATTTTTTGCGTTTATCAAGTGTTTTATATTTATAGCAAAACACTAAAACGGTAGTTGATTGTGGGTTTTCTACATACGAAACCAAGTTTTCAATAGTTCTAGACAACTCTTGAGCTTCTTTCACAATAATCACTTGCCTCTCTGCCATCATAGGATAGCGCTTAGCGTTCCCTACAATTTCTTCAACACTTACATCTCTTCCGTACAGTACCATTTGATTAAAGCCCTTTTCTTCTTCGGTCAAAACAGTATCTTCTATATATTTTGAAATCGAATCTATATAATACGATTCATCACCCATCAAAAAGTATACAGGCTTTATATTCCCTTGCTTTATATCAGAAACTATTTGTGTTACGTTTGCCATAAAATCAATAAAAAAATGCACTTTTGTGAGATGCAGCAATTAAATTTACCTACATATCAATTCAAACTCAAAAGTAGCGAAAATAAGCAACTTATTTTTGATAAAATCAGAAAAAAATATGTTGTTTTAACTCCAGAAGAATGGGTACGTCAAAATTTTGTGTCTTATTTGATTACTGAAAAAAAATACCCAATTTCATTAATTGCAGTTGAAAAACAATTGATTGTAAACAATTTAAAAAAACGTTTTGACATTCTTATTTTCAATACTGATGGTTTACCTAAGATAATTGTAGAATGTAAATCGCCCTCAATAAAAATAAGCCAAGATACGTTTGATCAAATTGCAAGATATAACTTAGCACTAAATGCAGAAATATTGGTTGTGACTAACGGAATTGAGCACTATTATTGTAAAGTTGATACAAAAAATGAAAAGTATTCGTTTTTAAAAGATATTGAACAATACAGCGTTAAGTAACACAAAAGCAAAGTTTCTATTACTATCAACCTAGAATTAAAAGTTAAAAGTTGGCTACATACATCTTCGAATGACATGCTGGAAGAATTAAAACACTATATTGAAACTGGAAATTCACATCCTCGGAAACAAAATGCGTAATTAAAATTAATGTTATAGACATCACCTAATTAAGGAACCTAAATTCAAAATAGTATGATCAAGTTTACAAAAAAAGCAATAGTTAATGCCGATGCCGATAAGGTATGGGAATATTTGCACATGGATTTAATGATGCTTATAAATGGATGGCATCCGTAAATCATTCTTTCGCTAAAAATAACGGCGAATCATTTGAAGGAAGCCAATCTAGACGGGAGAGTGTGCGAACTAAGTTTAGACGGAAAAGGCATAAAGGCTTCGGAGCAGTTCTTGGCATATAGTGAAGAGAATAAAACTGCAACTGTTCGAATTGATTTTCTTAATGCTCCTGCTTTCTTTCCTGTTAAATTCAATACACTTGATTTCTCATTGAAAAATATAGATGGAGGTACATCTGAAATGACGTGGAAATTCCGTTCAGACATTAAGTTATTTGGGTATCTCTTATGGCCTCTTCTTAGAGTGGGTTTTGGAAAGTTTATAGAAGACATTCTGGAGGAATTAAAATTTTATGTAGAGACTGGTACTCCTCACCCTCGTAAGATTAAGGCAATGGAAAAGCAAGTGAAAAATTAACTTCGCTTATTGATTGATATAGTTCATTATACAAACCATATCTTAACAATAAGCGCAACTCCTAAAATTCTCATAAACTTTAAATAATAATTCACAGCTATTTTCATTTAGCGTATGTTTGTAAAAATGAAGATAGCCGTAGTCATACTCAATTGGAATGGTCAAAAATTGTTAGCACAATTTTTACCTACTATCCTAAAATATAGCAACCTAAAAAACTGTAGTATTTATGTTGTAGACAATGCATCTACAGACACTTCTGTTACGTTTATTCAAAAAAAATACACGTCAGTAAACATCATTCAAAATACTGAAAATGGAGGCTATGCAAAAGGTTATAATGACGCACTCAAACAAATTGATGCCGATATTTTTGCCTTGGTAAATTCAGATGTCGAAGTAACCAAAGATTGGCTAAAACCAATAATCACAGCATTTGAAACACAAAAAAATACAGCGATCATTCAGCCAAAAATATTAGATTATAAGCGTAGAAATTCTTTTGAATATGCTGGTGCTGCTGGAGGTTATATAGATAAATATGGTTTTCCTTTTTGTAGAGGACGTATTTTTGATCATTTAGAAACAGACAAGCAACAATACGATACTGATGTTGATATTTTTTGGGCTTCTGGCGCTTGTTTCTTTATTCGTTCAGAGGTTTTTAACGAGTTACAATTTGATGAAGATTATTTTGCACATCAAGAGGAAATTGATTTATGCTGGAGCGTGAAAAATAAAGGTTTTGGAATTAAATACATACACAATTCTACTGTGTATCATATTGGTGGCGCCACACTGAACGAAACGAATCCTAAGAAAACATATCTGAATTTTAGAAATAGTCTTTTCAATTTAACAAAACACGTTCCGTTACTGTTTCTATTTCAAGTATTATTTATTCGCTTAGTACAAGATGGAATTGCTGCAATTCATTTTCTTATTCAAAAAAAACCAAGACACTCCTTGGCAGTTTTAAAATCTCATATGAGTTTTTATTTTAATTTGATTAAAAATTTAAAGAAGCGCACAAAAAGTAAAAGTAAAAAAGGAAATTATTATTACATAAGAAGTATCGTTTGGAACTATTTCATCAATGGTAAAAAAACGTTTACCAAATTATAAAATATCTAAACTGCCTTTACCCTCTCTAATTACCAAAGGAAAATCATCTGTTAAATCTATTACTGTAGATGCATGATTATCACCAAAACCGCCATCGATAACGATATCAACTTTCGATTGCCATTTTTCAAATATTAACTCAGGATCTGTAGTGTACTCCAACAATTCATCCTCATCATGTATAGATGTTGAAATAATTGGATTTCCAAGTGCAGCAACAATAGCAC
>CAJXUO010000220.1 GCA_913061425.1 uncultured Lutibacter sp. | reverse complement strand
TATAAGAGACAGGTATAAAGCGAATATATCAAAAAAAAAATACTTTGCAAATCTTTTTAAGTGTTTATCTTTACACCATGAAATGGCATCAAGCATTAAAAGATTATCAATTATACTTGAAAATTGAAAGAGGGTTATCACAAAATTCTATTGATAGTTATTCTAGAGACATCAAAAAATTAATTTCTTTTTTAGAAGAAAACGCTATGATTGTTTCTCCAATCAACATTTCAAATGATACCATACAGCAATTTATATATGATGCTTCAAAAAGCATCAACGCAAGAACTCAAGCTCGGTTAATATCAGGTTTACGTAGTTTCTTTGATTATTTAATTTTTGAGAATTATCGCACAACAAATCCAACAGATTTAATAGAGTCGCCAAAAATAGGTCGAAAACTCCCTGACACTTTATCAATTGTAGATATTGATAAAATCATTTCGTCAATTGATTTAAGCAAACCACAAGGCGAAAGAAACAGAACAATCATAGAAACTCTGTATAGTTGCGGTTTACGTGTAACAGAATTAATCACACTTCAAATTTCTGATTTATTTTTTGATGAAGGTTTTATTCGAGTTATTGGAAAAGGAGACAAACAACGTTTTGTACCCATAAGCAATCAAACACAAAAATTTATTACATTTTATATCAAAACTATAAGAACACATATAAAAGTTCAAAAAGGTTTTGAAGACACACTGTTTCTAAATCGCAGAGGAAAACAACTAACTAGAGTGATGATTTTTACAATAGTGAAAAACCTAACTATTAAAGCAGGAATTGACAAAAACATCAGTCCACACACGTTTAGACACTCATTTGCAACACATTTACTAGAAAATGGTGCGGATTTACGATCTATACAACAAATGCTTGGACACGAGAGTATAACGACTACTGAAATCTATATGCATTTAGATAAAAGTCATTTACGAAAAGTGATGGAGCAGTTTCATCCTAGAAAATAAAAAAGCATCCATTTTGGATGCTTTTTTATTTAAATATGTAAGTCGCTACTAATTACTTAGCAACATTCACAGCACGAGTCTCACGAATTACAGTAACTCTAACTTGTCCTGGATATGTCATATCAGTTTGTATTTTTTGAGAAATATTGAAAGATAATTCAGCAGCTTTAGAATCACTTACTTTTTCACTTTCAACAATCACACGCAATTCACGTCCTGCTTGAATAGCATAGGCTTTTTGAACTCCGTTAAAACCAAAGGCTACATCTTCTAAATCTTTCAATCGTTTAATATACGAATCCAATACTTGACGTCTTGCTCCAGGTCTTGCACCTGAAATAGCATCACACACTTGTACAATTGGAGAAATCATTGATTTCATTTCAATTTCATCATGGTGAGCACCAATAGCATTACAAACATCTGGCTTTTCACCATATTTCTGTGCCCATTCCATACCCAACAATGCGTGAGGTAACTCACTTTCTGTATCAGGTACTTTACCAATATCATGTAATAAACCTGCACGTTTAGCAACTTTAGCATTTAGACCAAGTTCTGCAGCCATAATACCACATAAGTTTGCAACTTCACGTGAGTGTTGTAATAAATTTTGACCATAAGAAGAACGGAATTTCATTCTACCCACAGTTTTTATCAATTCTGGATGTAAACCATTAATACCAAGATCAATTACAGTTCTTTTACCAACTTCAATAATCTCTTGATTAATTTTCTTTTCTGTTTTCTTAACTACTTCTTCAATTCTTGCAGGATGTATACGACCATCGGTAACTAAGTTGTGTAAAGATAATCTAGCAATCTCTCTACGCACAGGATCAAAACAAGATAAAATGATTGCTTCAGGTGTATCATCTACTATAATCTCTACACCAGTTGCTGCTTCTATAGCACGAATATTACGTCCTTCTCTACCAATGATTCTACCTTTTACATCATCAGATTCTAGATTGAACACAGAAACACAATTTTCTACAGTTTGCTCTACTCCAACTCTTTGAATAGTGCTTAGAATTATTTTTCTAGCATCCTGATCAGCAGTTAATTTGGCTTCTTCAAGAGTGTTTTGGATAAAAGACATCGCGTCAGACTTCGCTTCTTCTTTCAAAGATTTTATAAGTTCCTCTTTAGCATCGTCTGCAGATAAACCTGAAATAACTTCAAGATTTTCAACTTGCTTTTTATGAACTTTTTCTAATTCATTTTCCTTTCGCTCAATGAATTCTAATTTATGATCATAATCCGCTACTTTCGTTTCTATTTGCTGATTTAATCTTTTATTTTTTTCTACTTCCTGACCAACTTGAGACTCTTTATCTCTCAACCTCTTCTCCGTCTCATTTATTTTATTTTCACGAGCAAAAATTACTTTTTCATGTTCAGACTTTAACTCAATAAACTTTTCTTTTGCTTGTAGTATTTTATCTTTTTTAAATGCTTCTGCGTCAATTTTCGCTGACTTTAACATTGAAACGGCATTTTTGTTTGCACGCTTAATAGTACCTGAAGCTCTATTTTTCTCTAATGATTTTGCAATTAAATATCCAATTGCTAAACCAACTAAACCAATTATTATTGGCATTATCATATCTTCCATTAAGTTAGTTTTAAGTATAAAAAAACCTACATTAGTGAAGTTTCTGCAAACTCCAATATAAACATAAATAGAATTAACGAATAGATCAAGGATCCGTTCGAGACGGCTTGCTTTAACTATTACGACTCATCCTTCAGAATTAATTCCTGTTGAGTTTGACGAACAATGACTAATGTAGGCAGTATTGTTAAATTTGTTTTAAAGAACTTATTTCAATAACGCGTCTAATTTTTTATTAATTGCGCTAATTTTTTTTGTTGCTTCTTTTGTATCTTCACTTTCATTTATATCCTGAATTTCTACTTGTGAAGCAAACTGTAAAGCACACATTGCTAATACATCTTGCTTATCACTAACTGCGTAGTTTTGCTCAAATTTATCTACCAATGCATTAATTTTATTGGCTGCTTTACGCATTCCTTCTTCTTCGGCTTCACCATTGATACTTAATGGATATACGCGACCTCCAATAGAAATTTTTATTTTGAGCTTTTCATTCATAAATTATTCAAAGAACTTATTCGCTTAATTGAACTATACATTTATCAATATCACGAATCAAAGCGTTTATTTTGAGTTTTGTTTCTCTTGTACTTTCATTACTGCCTTCTATAGTTTTTGCAACTTTCAACAATTGGTAGTCTTTTCCTTTTTCTTCCAACTGTTTTTGGTTGTTGGCAATTTGACTTTCTAACTCCACTAATCTTTGATGTAAAAACTCGTTTTCATCTTTTAAGAACACAAATGTTTCTATAAAAATTTCGAACTTATCTTCCAGTAAATTAGTTACTTCGATTATTTTACTCATCTATTTCCAAAATATCAAAAACTATGCATCAAATTTAACATACTAATCTTAATAAAACAACTGTTTTGTCATTTTTTGGCATAATAATGGTTAAACTATTTAATAATAAGCACTTAAAAGCGCATTGTGAAC
>CAJXUO010000219.1 GCA_913061425.1 uncultured Lutibacter sp. | reverse complement strand
CTACACCTCTCTATTCGTCGGCAGCGTCAGATGTGTATAAGAGACAGGGCAATAGATCATCAAATACCAATAGTTCCAATGACTTTTTATGATTGTAAAAAACGCTTTTCGTATACTTTTTTTAGTGGTTCTCCAGGTGATTTAAGAGTTAAGATTCATCAATTTATAGAAACAAAAGGGTTAAAAGTTAGAGATAAAATCGCGATTAAAAAGAAAGCATTTGAAATAATTCACGCAGAGTTAACTAACGATATAAAAACAAGTTCAGATGAGTAACAAACCAATAAAGACTTATAGTGAAAAGGAAGAGAGATTAAACGTGCTTACACATGGTTTTGGTCTTTTATTAAGTGTTATTGCACTTTTTATTCTAATAATAAAAGCGAGTAAAAGTGAATCTAATTTAGTTATAATTAGTTCTGTTATATATGGATTGAGTTTAATCATTCTATACGCAGCATCTACTTTTTATCATGCCGCTAAAGATCCTAATAAACGGTATAAACTGAATATTTTTGATCACGCTTCAATTTATGTACTGATTGCGGGAACATATACGCCTTTCACTTTATTAATTTTAGAAGGCTGGATTGGATGGACAATTTTTGGAGTTTCTTGGGGATTGGCATTGATTGGTGTTGTCCTAAAACTATTTTATACAGGAAAGTATGATAGAATTTCAACAATTGCATATGTTTTAATGGGATGGTTAATTGTATTTGCAATAAATCCATTGATAGCGAATCTTTCTTTGGAAGGTTTGCTTTGGCTTTTTGCTGGAGGTATTTTTTATACAACAGGAGCTGTATTGTATAGTATTGAAAAGATAAAATATAATCACGCAATATTTCATATTTTTGTACTTGCTGGTAGTTTCAGTCATTTTATGGCGGTTTATTATCACGTGTTGCCCAAATAAATAAAATTTAAGAATTAAAATAAATAAAATGAATAGAAAACAACCACTACTTGTAGTAGCAACACTAATTTTTATGATCAGCTGTACAGAATCAAAAAAAGGATCAGAAAGGCTTAAATATGTAGAAGAACCACACTCTTATGCACAACCAAATGAAGCAGTAATTACACATTTGAATTTAGATATTGATGTAAATTTTGAATCAGAAGTAATTAGCGGTTCTGCTAGTTATACGATTGATAATAATGATGCTTCTCAAATTATTTTAGATACTAAAAACTTAGTCATTGAAAAAGTACAAGCAGATGGAAAAGACACAAAATTTTCATTAGGAGCCTATGATGAAAGCTTAGGGCAACCATTAAATATTAAAATTAATGGAAGCACAAAAAACATCACAGTATTTTATCAAACGACATCTAAAACTGAAGCGGTACAATGGTTAAACCCGCAACAAACTGCAGATAAAACACAACCGTTTTTATTTACACAAGGTCAAGCGATTTTAACACGCACGTGGATTCCTATTCAAGACAGTCCGCAAATCAGAATCACATATGACGCAACGGTTAGAGTTCCAAAAGAACTAATGGCAGTAATGAGTGCAGAAAACCCAAAAGTAAAATCTCCAAATGGAGAATATCGCTTTAAAATGGTTCAAAAAATACCACCCTATTTAATGGCTTTGGCTGTTGGTGATATTGCGTACAAAGCAGTAAGCAACAGGACAGGAGTATATGCAGAAAATTCTATGGTAGATGCAGTTCAAGAAGAATTTTCAGAAATGGAAAACATGCTTGTAGAGGCAGAAAAACTATATGGAAAGTACGCTTGGGATCAGTTTGATGTTATTGTATTACCTCCAAGTTTTCCTTTTGGAGGAATGGAAAACCCACGATTAACATTTGCAACACCAACATTAATTGCAGGAGATAAAAGTTTAACATCTGTGATTGCACACGAATTAGCACATTCATGGTCTGGTAATTTAGTAACCAACACAACGTGGGATGATTTCTGGTTAAATGAAGGGTTTACTGTCTATTTCGAAAACCGTATTATGGAAGCGTTATACGGTAAAGATAGAGCAAACATGTTAGGTTTAATTGCGCGTCAAGATTTAGATGAAGAAATAGAGGGATTCAAAGAAACTCCAGAAAAAACACATTTAAAATTAGATTTAAAAGGACACAATCCAGATGATGGAATGAATAGCATTGCCTATGATAAAGGGTTTTTGTTTTTAAAGACTTTAGAAGAAACAGTAGGTAGAGATAAGTTTGATATTTTCTTAAAAAACTATTTCCAGTCAAATGCTTTTACAACAATAACGACAGAGAAATTTATTGTGTATTTAAATGAAAATTTATTAGATAAACACAGCATTCAATTTAATACAGATGAATGGGTTTACAACCCTGGAATTCCTAGTAATGCATTTGAAATTAAGTCTGATAAGTTTGAAAACGTTTCAAATACTATCAAAGAAATTGTAACAACTAATAAAGTAAATGCTGATGTTGCAAAAGATTGGACAACGCAAGAATGGGTATATTTTATCCGTAATTTCCCTACAGATATTACTCCTTCACAAATGGCGCTTATTGATAATGCTTTTGATTTAACAAATTCTAAAAACTCACACAAAGCAATGGTTTGGTATGAGCAATCGATAAACCACAATTATAAAGGAAACAATGTAGAGGTGAAGATTGAAGAGTTTTTAACACGAGTTGGACGTCGTTGGTATGTTTCTACATTATATAAAGCATTTGCAAACGCTGATAAAGTAGATAAGGGAATGGAAATATATAAGAAAGCTAGACCAAATTATCACTCTGTAACGGCAAATACTATTGATGATATTTTGGGGTATAAAAAGTAAATAAAAATATTTTTTCTTAAAAATAAGAAAATTAAAACCTCCTTTTAAAGGGGGTTTTGATTTATATAAAAAGTTTACATGGGAAACGGAAACAAGTTTCTGGACTTAAAAAAGAAGTTCTGACCTTACCATTTAGATAGCAATGAAGAGCATCAATTCAATTCTTCTGTGAACAGTTAAATAAAATGATTCATAAAAGTTGGTTTGTATGAATAAATCTATTATGTTTGTAATGTAAATGAGTCTTTGGGGTTGATTTATTTATAACTCGAGTAAAATAATATTTTTCTCGAGTTTTTTTATACCCAATTTTTAAAAGAATTATTTTTTAATTCAGAGTTATAATACTTTGGAACACCAGTAACCTCTTTACCCAACCATTCTGGTTTTTCAAAAACCTCTTCTTCACTTTTTAGTTCAACCTCAGCAACTACCAAACCAAGGTTGTCGCCATTAAATTCATCAACCTCATAAACCCAATCTTTAAACTTAACCAAATATCTTTTCTTAATAATAATCCCTTTTTCACATAAGTTTAAAAGAGAGTGTGCTTCTTTAAGATCAATTTCTTTTTCCCACTCGTATCGAGTTAATCCATTGTCAGAGGTTTTACCCTTTATAGTAATAAACCCTTTGTCATCAGCTATTCGAATTCTTACAACACGCTTTTTATCAGAATTTAAAAAGCCCTGTTTGATCTGTCTCTTATACACATCTGACGCTGCCGACGAATAG
>CAJXUO010000218.1 GCA_913061425.1 uncultured Lutibacter sp. | reverse complement strand
AGCACAGACTACCAAATAATATTGCAGGAAATTTATTCCCATGATGGTGTATATGGCCGTGCTCAGCACCTTTTGAAAAATAATCCATTATCAATTGAATCAACAACCCTAAAATAATAAAGAGGCCTACATTTTTATTTGATTCGATAAATGCTTCTGGGAGTAAATGAGTAATTGTGATTGCTAATAAGTAGGCTCCACTAAACGATAATAGCAATTGTGTGAAATGTAGCTTTGGTTTTAATAGATAGACTATTAAAACGCCAAGAAATACAGATAAAAATAAAATTAAAAAACTCATTTACACAGAATTAAAATTAATCTACTTGACTTTTCTTCATCATATTCTTCTAAATTGTAATTTCCAAAATATGATTTAAGTGTCAAGCCTACTTCATTAAGATATACCTTTATTTTATCAAAGTCTAAATACTTTACACGTTCAAAATATTGATGTGTTTCAGTTTCCGTAATGACTTCAATCTCTTTGATAATAAAACCATCTTTCAAATACTTTTTTATATTAAATACGATTCCATCTCTTTTAATTGTTTCATGTGCAGTCATATTACGCACTGCCTTTTTTACATTTAAAAAATCAATTACAGCCACACTTTTTTCATCTTTTAGTCCATCTTTAATGTTTCTTAGAACTTTGATATCTTCAGCATCATCAACAAAATAACCGAAACTTGTAAACATATTTAATATTGCATCAAACTTTGAAGTAAATGAATGACGCATATCATGTTGCACAAATTTTAATGTTTCATTCTCATACTTTTTCGCGTATTGAATACTGTTTTTTGATAAGTCAGCACCTGTAACATTTAAACCTAATGAGTTCAAAAATATAGAATGACGTCCTTTTCCACAAGCTAAATCTAGTATCTCATCATCTTTTTTTAATTGAGTATATGATACTAAATTTGCCATAAAAAGCCTTGCTTCCTCAAAATCTCTATGCTTATAAAGTATGTGATAATATTCAGTATCAAACCAAGTTGAAAACCAATCTGTAGATGTACTCATAAATTGTAATTGTCATAGCAAAAATACGCTATCTTTGCATAAAATTTTAGTAGATGAGTAAAAACTTCAAAATGGTTGCAACAACCATGTTCGGTTTAGAAGAAATGTTAGAGAAAGAGTTGAAAGACTTAGGCGCTGTGGATGTAAAAAAAGGCGTTAGAAACGTTTCTTTTTATGGTGATACGGGTTTTATGTACAAAGCAAATATTTCTTTGCGTACTGCCATTAGAATTTTAAAACCTATCAAAACATTTAAGGTTTTTGATGAGGAAGATTTATATGAAGGTTTACAAAAATTGCATTGGGAAAATTTTATGAATGTAGATTCTACTTTTTCTATTGGTGCTGTTGTAAATTCTAATTTTTTTACGAGTAATTCACATTATATTTCTTTGAAATCTAAAGATGCAATTGCAGATTATTTTCGTCACAAATATCATAAAAGACCAAATGTAGATGTAAAGCATCCAGATTTAAAAATACACATACATATACAAAAAGAGATTTGTACAGTTTCTTTAGATTCTTCGGGTGATTCATTGCACAAACGTGGTTATAGAACATCCACCAATATTGCTCCAATAAACGAAGTGCTTGCTGCTGGTTTAGTGATGCTTTCTGGTTATGATGGTCATAGTAATTTTATTGATCCAATGTGTGGTTCTGGAACTATTTTAATTGAGGCTACAATGATTGCTTGTAATATACCTGCAAACATAAATAGACCTGAATTTGGATTTGAAAAATGGGATGATTATGATGAGGATTTGTATTTCAAAATTCAAGAAGTATTGCTTAAAAAAATTGTAAACCCACAATTTAAAATTATGGGATTTGATAAAGCACCTTCAGCAGTAAGAAAAGCAATAGATAATGTTAAAAATGCTAATTTAGATGAGTTTATTGGTGTTCATCATGTCAATTTTTTTAATTCTATGAAAGAAGTGTTTGGCTCAACAACAATTTTATTTAATCCGCCTTATGGAGAACGTTTGAATATTGATACTGCTGAGTTTTATAAAAAAATAGGAGATACATTGAAGCATGGTTATCCAGATTCAAAAGTGTGGTTTATTACTTCTGATATTGAAGCTTTAAAACATGTAGGTTTAAGAACTTCTAAAAGAATACCTCTTAAAAATGGTGACTTAGATTGTAGACTTGTACGTTATGACATGTATGAAGGAAGTAGGAGAATAAAAAAAGAAGACGATATTCAAGAAGAATCACAAAACGAAACACAAGATTTAGACTCTTAAATTCTTACGATTTATTTTAAAATAATATGCCTACAACTTAAGTTGTAGGCATATTTAGTAAAGGGAATAAGGGCTTTTACTATTTCCTTACCGTTCTTTTTCTAGTATTCGAAGAACTCTTTGGTGAAGAGTTACCTCTTTGAGAACTACTCTGTCTTTTAACCGTTCTTGTTGTTCTATTTGTTTGAACTGGTTTTCTCTGAGTCGTTCTAGTTGATTTCCTAACAAGATTAGTTCTTTTAGTCGGACTTGTTTTTTTAACTGTTTTTTTAGTACTTGTAACTCTTGGGTTTTGAGTGTTTACACGTCTAGTATTTTTAGTTGTTGTTCTTTTCTGTGTTTGTACTCTTTGTGTCCCGTTATTTCTTTGAGTATTACGATCTGTTCTTACACGGTTTTTGTCTGTAATAGTTCTCGTATTATTCCTAGAGTTTGTTGCAGTACGCCTGTTAGTACTTGATAGACTTCTTCTGTAATCATTGTGTGATCTTCTTTTTTGTGTATCAGTTCTTCTAGTATTGTATGCAGTTCTTTTTTGCTGTCTTACATTATATCTATTATTTTTATGCTTGTAAGCATATCTATGATCTCTATAATATGCATATCTATATGGATTGTAGTTATACCTGTAAGGGTTAACTCTTACAATTGTGAACCCAAAATAAGGTCTTACAAACCAGTTGTGATATGGATGATATTCATAATTTCTATTATATGTATTTATGTATCCAGAGCAATGTGAATAAGCACCATAACTGTTATAGTATATGTTTAATCCACCAATTCTGTTTAATCTTCCTGATCTATAATGAATATTTATATTTCCTGCGCGATTAATACGGCCATAATGATCATAATAGATTGGAGTTCCTTCAATTTGAATAATAGCACCATAATTATCATATTGTACATATGGATCGTAATCATAACCAGAATTAAAACTAATATTTGGCCTATCATAACGTACTCCAACGCTAGTATCTAATGAGTTCATATAAAAGTCAAATTCACCATTTTCAAAAACTGAAAAAGTAATTTCATCTTCTACAAATGTCATTGAGTTATCGGCAGAACTATAAATAGTTGCGGTGAAGTTGGTCGCGTAAACTTTCGAAGTTTGCATTGAGATTGCTGATAAAGCAATACTTGCAACAAGTAAGATTCTTTTTTTCATGATATGAGTTTTTAACAATTAATAATACTTGACTAGTATTACAACTGTCTCTTATACACATCTCCGAGCCCACGAGACCTCTCTACAT
>CAJXUO010000217.1 GCA_913061425.1 uncultured Lutibacter sp. | reverse complement strand
CTACACCTCTCTATTCGTCGGCAGCGTCAGATGTGTATAAGAGACAGCTATTGATTATTAACTTTTTTATGCGTATACTCTTCCGCATAAAAAAACAACTAAATGCTTGTAAATAAACATAAGATTCGTGTAAGATATGGTGAAACTGACCAAATGGGCTATGTTTATTATGGTAATTACGCTTCTTATTTTGAAGTTGGAAGAGTTGAATGGTTAAGAAATTTTGGGGTGTCGTATAAAGAGATGGAGAATAAGGGCATTATGCTCCCTGTCTCTAACTTAAACGCAACCTATTTAAAACCTGCAAAGTACGATGATTTAATAACTGTCATAACAACTCTTAAAAAAATCCCTACTGCAAAAATTGAATTTGATTTTGAAATTTTTAACGAACAAAATGAATTACTAACTAAAGGTTACACTAGTTTAGTTTTTGTAGATATGAAAAAAAATAAACCTACACGATGTCCAAAATATTTATTAGACAAAATAACTACTCTAATTCCTTAATTTTTAAGCAGCGTAAATCTAAAAATTCTTTTTTAACAAATTCTGCGTCTTTTTTTCTAACAGATATTTCATATACACAATTTACTTCCATTACCTGTCTTTCAATTTTCAATTTCCTCTCCTTTAAGATTCTCATTACCTTATCAAGGTATTCATACTCAAATGTTAATTCGAAATAAACATCAATTGTCTTCTCGATAATTTTTGACGATTCTAAAACTAATTTAGCACCAGTTCTATATGCCGAAATTAATCCACCAACTCCCAATTTAGTCCCACCAAAATATCTCACTACAACAACCAAGACGTTTGTTACATCAAATGATAGCAACTGACCATATATTGGCTGACCAGCACTATTACTTGGCTCACCATCATCATTTACTCTAAACTGAGGGGATTCAACACCTATTCTCCAAGCATAACACCAATGCCTTGCCTTATGATGTTTCTTTTTTAGCAAAATTATAAAGTCTTTGACTTGCTCTTCTGAAGTTACAGGGAATGAAAACCCAATAAATTTACTTCCTCGATCTTTAAAAATCTCTCCTTCAAATGAATTCTCAAGCGTATTATATGTGTCTAATTGATTCAAATTAAAGGAATAACTATTTTTAATATATCGGTATTAATGTTTAAAGTTTTTTCAGTCAATCCATTGACCTGAGGAGCCTTTACCCCTTCTTTATATTGAACATCACCAATAAAAATTCTTGCCTCATCCCATAAATCACTATTCACAAAACCTCTAATTGTTTGCGCTCCACCCTCAATAATCATTGATTGAATATTCTTTCTATATAATACATCACATATTTGCTGAGGAACATTTCCTGAATAATCAATATATTCAATAGTTAAATTCTTTTTTTTATCAGGAAACAATGAAGTTGAACTCGTAAATACAATAGTTTCAACAGATCCATCAAGAACATGAAAATCTAATGGAATTCTCATTAAATTATCCAAAATCACTCTAACAGGACTCTGTCCTGACCATTTTCTTACATTCAATTTAGGATTGTCTTGAATCACGGTATTTGTACCAACCATAATTGCTTGCTCTTCACTTCTCCATTGATGAACAATTTGCTGGGAATATATATTTGAAATCCAATTTGGTTGCGTTAATGAATATTCATCTCGAATCTTATCAATGAAACCATCACTTGATTCTGCCCATTTTAATATTATATAAGGTCTCTTTTTATTATGAAATGTAAAAAACCGCTTATTACTCACTCTACATTCTTTCTCAAGAACACCTACAATAACATTACAGGCATTATCTCTCATAAACTTAATTCCCGCTCCACTTACCAAACTATTGTCATCTAAACAGCCTACAACTGCATTTCTTATTCCACTATCCACAATAAAATTAGAACAAGGAGGTGTTTTTCCGTGATGACTACACGGCTCTAAACTCACATAAATAGTTGCTTTTTTAAGCAAACTTTTATCCTTTACGGACTCAATAGCATTAACTTCTGCATGATTACCGCCATAAGAACTCGTATACCCTTCTCCAATAATTATTTTATCATATACAATCACTGAGCCAACACTCGGATTAGGGCGTGTTGTTCCCAATCCATTTTTTGACAATTCAATACAACGTCTTATATATTTTTCATGTATCTTCACGTCGCAAAAATAGCATTTTATATTGACTACAAATACTTATACAATTAGAGAAATTAAACCTGAAGATAATAAACAAGTTGCTAAAATTATTCGAGATGTATTAATTGAATTTGGAGCGCCAAAAGCTGGAACTGCCTATGAAGATAAAGCACTAGACTTTTTATATGAAGCCTACAACAAACCGAAATCCGCTTATTTTGTGGTGGTAATAAACAATCAGATTATTGGTGGAGCAGGGATTATGAAATTGCAAAACTCAGAGGACACTATCTGTGAATTACAAAAAATGTATTTCTCATCTGAAGCAAGAGGAAAAGGTATTGGTGCAGAGATGATGGAAACTTGCTTAAAGAAAGCCTTAGACTTTGGATTTGGAAAATGTTATTTAGAAACGCTCCCTTATATGGAAGGAGCACGAAAATTATATCAAAAAACAGGGTTCAAATCTCTTGATGCGCCTTTAGGAGATACAGGACACTATAGTTGTACTATGTGGATGATAAAATATTTAATATGAATCTAATTACATTAAAAAATAATTTCAAATCTCGTCTTTTTTCAACATATTCAATTGAAGAAATTGATAGTTTTTTCTATATTTCACTAGAATACAAACTAAACATCAAAAGAGTTGAGTATGCCTTGAATCCAAATCATACAATTTCAAAAGAAAGTCAAGCATACTTTAAGGAAGTAATTGAAAAATTGAATACAGAAATTCCTATTCAATATATAATTGGTGAAACTGACTTTTACGGATTAAAGTTTAAAGTAAATAAACATGTTTTAATCCCAAGACCAGAAACTGAAGAACTGGTTGATTGGGTGCTAAATAACATTAAAGATAATGACACTCTAAAAATATTAGATATTGGTACTGGAAGTGGCTGTATAGCAATTTCACTAGCTAAAAATCTTCCTAAATGCAAAGTTTTCGGTTTAGACATATCAAAAGAAGCATTAAAAGTTGCAAAGAAAAATGCAGAATTAAATAATGTGAATATTGAATTCTTGAATGAAAACATTTTGCAACTAAACAACTTTGCGCAAAAATTCGATATTATTGTAAGCAATCCCCCTTATGTAAGAGAGTTGGAAAAGCATGAAATAAAAAACAATGTTCTAAACAACGAACCACATTTAGCCCTTTTTGTAAAGGATAATAAACCTCTTATATTTTATGATACAATTGGAAATTTCGCAAATACTAACTTAGCGGAAAATGGGCTTTTATATTTTGAAATTAATCAATATCTTGGTGCAGAAACCAAGGCTTTACTAAGCGATAAAAATTTTAAAAATATAGAATTGAAAAAAGATCTTAACACTAATCACAGAATGATTAAAGCATTCAAAAATGCTATTTAATGATTATATAACATAAGAGTCTTTATGTGCTTGAAATTTCCAAGTAATAACTAATTGAAATTGTATAGATTTC
>CAJXUO010000216.1 GCA_913061425.1 uncultured Lutibacter sp. | reverse complement strand
TTCCTGCTGCGATTGAAAATTGACTTCTGTAACCAGCAATTGTACCACAACAATACATTCCTTTTTTAATTAAAGAATCTTTATTTTTAAGTTGAATCCTATCTTTTTCTGGATTTGCTTTTTGATGAGGTTCAATAAAATCATCTAAACCGTCAATAGAAAGCGGTTTCGAATAGTTTAAGGCAATAATTATAATTTTAGACCTGTAAGTGTCTTTGTTTGTAATTAATTCATAACCGTCATTAAAATCAGTAATAGAAATTACTTTTTCATTTTCTATTTGAGAAATAGCAGGATACAAAGTTGATAGTTGATGTTTGCCTTCAACTAAAATGTCTTTTCCCAATGTTTTTGAAGACAATCCTAAAACATTATTAAACAAAGCATTTTGTAGATGAGATGTTTTTTGGTGCATAACAATACCTATCTTTTTATCAATAGCAAAAGGGTTATTTTTTGCAGATCCTAAAACCAAAGCACACTGTAAACCAGAAACTCCACCGCCAATGATTAATGCATCAAAATTCATTTATATAAATAACATTTTTATATTGGCAGCAAATAATTTTACTGATATCGCTAGTAGAATTACACCAAATACTTTTCTTATAATGCTTATTCCGTTTGGTCCAATAATTTTTTCAATTTTAGAAGAAGTTTTTAATACAATATAAATCAACAATACATTTAATATAACTGCCGCAATAATATTTTCTATACTAAATTCTGCTCGCAAAGAAAGTAACGTTGTCAAACTTCCAGGACCAGCAATTAATGGAAATGCCAAAGGAAAAACCGAAGCAGTAATTGGATCACTACCATCGTCTTTATATAGTGTAATTCCGAGAATCATTTCTAAAGCAATAAAAAACAATATAAATGAACCTGCAACAGCAAATGAATTTACGTCAACTCCTATTAACGAAAGTAAACTTTGACCCAAAAACAAGAAAATAATCATAATAAAACCAGCAATTAACGCTGCTTTTCCTGACTGAATATGACCTGCTTTTTTGCGTAAATCAATAATAATCGGAATATTTCCGATGATGTCTATTACTGCAAACAATACCATAAAAGCAGTAAAAATTTCTTTAAAGTTAAAATTCATTTTAAAAAATATTTATAAGTGCAAAATTAGTAAACAAACATTAGATAGTATTATTAAAAGGAAAATAAAACATTATTTTTGTGCTATGATTCAAATAGGAAAAGCACTGATCTCAGAAGATATTATTGAAAAGGAATTTGTATGTAATTTATCTGCATGCAAAGGAGCTTGTTGTGTTGATGGTGATGCAGGCGCACCTCTTAGTAAAGACGAGTTGCCCATATTGGAAGCTATTTATGATAAGGTGAAACCTTTTTTGACAGCACAAGGAATCAAAGCAATCGAAGAACAAGGATTATATACGGCCAATGAATATGGCGAACATGAAACGACTCTTGTAGGAGGAAAAGATTGTGCATATGTGATTTTTGATGAAAAGAAAACAGCACTTTGCGGAATAGAAGAAGCTTATAATCAAGGTGAAGTAGATTGGAAGAAACCAATTTCATGTCATTTATATCCAATTAGAGTTCAAGATTACAGTGAATTTTTTGCAGTAAATTACCATAAATGGGAAATTTGTGATGATGCTTGTAGTTTAGGAAAAGAATTTCAAGTTCCAGTTTACAAATTTGTAAAACAGGCGTTAATTCGAAAATTTGGAGAAGATTGGTATGCTGAATTAGAAAAAGTTGCAGAAGAATATCAAAAGGATAAAAAAGAGAATTAATTTTTTCATTTTTTTTAGCTACTTTTTTTCAAAATTGACGTTTTAAAGAAGAACGTAATAAAACCAACCTATAACCGTTTTGTAAAATTACAATCTACTGTAATTCAGTAATTTAAAAAAAAATATTTTTTCCTTTTTTTTCACTTCCACAATTTTTTGTTAAAAACTCCCCTATGATTGTGAATAAGTATAACTTTTATTTTCAACCAAAAAGCTCAATATTTGTTTCTCTAGATTCACAACAACAACCTAAAAAAAAGACCAAAGAATAAATGCTTCCAATTGAACCAATTTTACAGGAGAATAAAAATAGATTTGTAATTTTTCCAATTCAACACCACGACCTTTGGGAATGGTATAAAAAACAAGAAGCAAGTATTTGGACTGCCGAAGAAATTGATTTACATCAAGACGTTCAGGATTGGGAAAATAAACTAACGGACGATGAACGTTATTTTATTAAACACATCTTAGCTTTTTTTGCTGCTTCTGATGGAATAGTAAATGAGAACCTTGCTGAAAACTTTGTAACGGAAGTGCAATATACTGAGGCGAAGTTTTTCTACGGGTTTCAAATAATGATGGAAAACATTCACTCTGAAGTGTATTCGTTATTAATTGATACATATGTGAAAAACGATGCTGAAAAAGATGAATTGTTTAGAGCTATTGAAGTTTTTCCTGCAATTAAAGAAAAGGCAGATTGGGCTCTACAATGGATAGATAGTGATAGTTTTGCGGAACGTTTAATTGCTTTTGCTGCAGTAGAAGGAATTTTCTTCTCAGGAAGTTTTTGTTCAATCTTTTGGATGAAAAAAAGAGGATTACTTCCAGGATTGGCGTTTTCAAACGAATTAATATCAAGAGATGAAGGAATGCATTGCGACTTTGCTGTACATCTTCACAATAACCATATTGTAAATAAAGTGCCAAAAGAAAGAATTACAAAAATCTTGACTGACGCACTAGATATAGAAAGAGGGTTTATTACAGAATCATTACCAGTAAGTTTAATTGGGATGAATTCCAAATTAATGATTCAGTATTTGGAATTTGTAACCGATAGATTATTACAAGAATTTCAATGTGATAAGGTATATAACTCTTCTAATCCATTTGATTTTATGGAAATGATTTCTTTAGAAGGGAAAACTAATTTCTTCGAAAAAAGAGTTTCAGAGTATCAAAAAGCTGGAGTTAAATCTGGCGGAACTGGGAGTATTTCTTTTGACGCCGAATTTTAATCGACTAATAATACCCAAAAGAATCGATCTTTTATTTTAAAAAGAGGATTTCCCCTTATTAGCTTTCCTAATTTTAGGAAGCTCAAAATTTACCAATCGTTTGGTTTTAACCAATCGCGACAATATAACTAACTAACCAACTAACTAAAGTCAATTTTAAAATTCACTAATTTAAAAAGGGCTGACAAGATTAAAACCGATAAAAGTATGTTTGTAGCAAAAAGAGACGGCAGAAAAGAGCCTGTAATGTTTGATAAAATTACGGCAAGAATCCGTAAAATGTGTTATGGTTTAAATAAATTAGTAGATCCCACAAAAGTTGCAATGCGTGTGATTGAGGGTTTATATGATGGTGTAACAACATCAGAATTAGATAATCTTGCCGCTGAAACAGCAGCAACAATGACTGTTCAACATCCAGATTATGCTAAACTTGCTGCGAGAGTTGCAGTTTCTAACTTGCATAAAAACACTAAAAAAACATTTTCAGAGGTTGTTACTGATTTGTATACATATGTAAATCCAAGAACGGATAAAAAAGCACCGTTGATTGCAGATGATGTTTATAAAGTAATCATGGAC
>CAJXUO010000215.1 GCA_913061425.1 uncultured Lutibacter sp. | reverse complement strand
GATTATAAATATATAAATTTTTCTGTGAAAAATTTATTTTATTTTTGTTCAATAATTTTTTATAAAAGAAACACCCATAAATGCATTCAATAAAAGGAACACTAATACCAATAGGAGGAAATGAAGATAAAGGAAATGAATCGAATGAAAACTATACGTTAGAGTTTATTGATGAAGGCATATTATACCATGTAGTTCAAGAAGCTGGAGGTGTAGATGCACAAATAGTTGTGATACCAACAGCATCTAGTATCCCTGTAGAAGTTGGGAAAAGCTACTTTGATGCTTTTACCAAAATTGGCTGTACTAATATTCATGTTTTAGACATCCGAAATAAAGAAGATTCAGAAAAGGAGACTTCAATTAAATTGATAAAATCAGCTAACTGTATTATGTTTTCTGGTGGAAATCAATCAAAAATTACTGATAAAATTGGCGGAACAACTATCCATACTATTTTAGTAGATCGTTATAAAAATGAAGAAGGTTTTGTTATTGCTGGCACAAGTGCAGGTGCAATGGCAATGGCTACTGAAATGATTGCTGGCGGAAGTGCAACAGACGCATTTATCAAAGGTGCTGTTGATGTGTACAAAGGTTTAGGATTAATTCCTGAATTAATTATTGACACACATTTTATCAAAAGAGGACGTTTTGGAAGACAATCTGAAGCTGTAGCAAAGTTCCCAGATTTATTGGGTATAGGTCTTGCAGAAGACACTGGAATGATTATTAAAAACGGTAATGACTGTACAGTAATTGGTTCTGGAATGGTCATTGTTTTTGATGGAAAAACATTAACACACAATAACGAAAAAGTTTTAAAAGAAGGTACTCCTATGAGTATGGCAAACCTAACTGTACATGTACTTTCTAATAGTGACCAATATGATATTAAAAATAGAAAAGTAGAAGTTTTACCTATTGAGGCTCCGTTTATTTAAACAAATTCCTTTGAAAAAAGGAATTTCATCTCCTTCCTTAACGTGGAAATCGAGATAGATTTTATATTTTTAATATACATTTATGAGATTACTGCCTTCGCAGGAATTCTACTTATAAATCAACACCTCTTCTTTCCCGTTTGAAGACTTACTTGCTCTATACATCCCTTCAGTATTAAAAGGCATTGCAATATTTCCTTTGGTGTCAACAGCAATTAATCCACCATCACCTTTTATTTTCAAAATACGTTTGTAAATCACCTCATCTGAGGCTTCTTTTAAGCTCATGTTTTTATGCTCCATTAAGCAAGCCACATCATAAGCTACAACTCCTCGAATAAAAAACTCTCCACTTCCTGTACACGAAATTGCACATGTTTTATTATTGGCATAATTTCCCGCTCCAATCATTGGACTATCTCCTACTCTTCCCCATTTTTTATTGGTCATTCCTCCTGTAGAAGTTGCAGCAGCAATATTTCCGTTTTGATCACAAGCAACTGCTCCAACAGTTCCAAACTTTGAATCTTTTTTCACCGAATGATCTAATTGAAAACTATCCGTATCTTTAATTTCTATCCATTGATCATGACGAAACTTGTCATAAAAATAAGAGTCCTCTTCTATTTTATAGTTTAGTTGTTTTGCAAACTGCATCGCGCCATCTCCAGCCAAAAAAACGTGTTCACTTTTTCGCATCACATCTTTTGCCAAAGAAACAGGGTTTTTAATTCCGTTTATCAAAGAGACTGCACCAGCATTTAATGTTTTACCATCCATAATAGATGCATCCATTTCATGAGTTTCTGTTGCTGTGAATACACTTCCTTTACCTGCATTAAACAAATGAGAATTTTCTAATATTACGACCGCTTCCTCTACTGCTTCAACAGCAGAACCTCCGTTTACTAATATTAAATATCCAGCATCTAAGGCTAGTTTTAAAGCTCCTTTATATTCTTGTTCTTTTTCCGGAGTCATCATTCCTTTTACCAATGTTCCTGCTCCACCGTGTATGGCTATTGAAAATGTATTCATATCTAATTTTAAAAATGGAAAATTACAAATTGTAATTCAATTAAATAAATAAGTTTCGTAATTTTATAACTTTATTATATACACCAAATGTCAGAAAAAAAACGTCTTTTTTTAGTTGATGCTTTCGCATTGATTTTCCGCGGATACTACGCCTTTATAAAAAACCCAAGAATAAACTCAAAAGGTCTAGATACCTCCGCAATTATGGGGTTCATGAATTCTTTATTGGATGTTATAAAACGTGAGCGTCCCGATCATTTAGCCGTGTGTTTTGACAAAGGTGGAAGTGTTGCTAGGAAAGAGGCTTTTACAGAATACAAGGCAAATAGAGATGCAACTCCTGAAGCAATAAAAATCGCTATCCCTTATATTTATGAGATTCTCAAAGCAATGCAAATACCAATAATGGTGAAAGAAGGTTTTGAAGCAGATGATGTGATTGGAACATTGGCAAAAAAGGCAGAAAAAGAAGGATATCAAACTTTTATGGTGACTCCTGATAAAGATTTTGCACAACTAGTAAGTGAAAATATATTTATGTACCGACCAATGTTTGGTGGTGGATATGAAACTTGGGGAATTCCTGAAGTTCAAAATAAATTTGGAGTAAAAACACCTGAACAAGTCATCGATTTTTTAGGAATGATGGGAGATAGTGCCGACAATATTCCAGGTCTTCCTGGAGTTGGTGAAAAAACTGCCAAAAAATTCATTGCTACTTATGGAAGTATGGAAAATTTATTAGCCAATACGCATGAGCTAAAAGGAAAGATGAAAGAGAAAGTGGAAGGTGCTAAAGAATTAGGCCTTCTTTCTAAAGAATTGGCAAGAATCATTTTAGATGTTCCAGTAGAATTTAATTTTAATGATTTTGAACTTACACAACCTGATGTACCTGAAGTAACTAAAATATTTACAGATTTAGAATTTAGACGTTTAATTGTTAATTTCACTAATACTTTTAAAGTTAAAACAGACGTTAATGACAAGCCTACATCAAGCAGTGAGGTGCAAGCTAAAGACACTAAAAAAGTAACTACTAAACCTTCTCAATTAGACCTGTTCGCTGCACCAACTTCTTCTAGCCAAGAACCAGAAACAATTTCTGGATTTAAAGAAGCCAAAAATGTCAATCACTTTTATCAGCATATAAATAATGAGTTGTCTAGGAAACTTCTAATTAAAAAATTATTACAGCAAAAATCTGTATGTTTTGATACTGAAACATCTGGACTTAATGCTTTAAAGGCATCCTTAGTAGGTATTTCATTTTCTTATGAAAAAGGGAAAGGATATTATGTACCATTTACTGGAACTACAGATGAAATTAAACAAGCACTTGAAGAATTTAGATCGTTTTTTGTAGATGAATCTATCGAAAAAGTTGGTCAGAATATCAAGTATGACATCAAGGTATTACATACCTATTCTATTGTAGTCAAAGGGCCTATTTTTGACACTATGCTCGCGCATTACTTGATCAATCCTGACATGAGACACAACATGAATGTGCTTGCTGAAACGTATCTAAATTACCAACCAATTGCAATCGAATCTTTGATTGGTAAAAAAGGGAAAAATCAACGTTCAATGAGCGATATAAGCATTGAAGAAATAACTGAATACGCAGTTGAAGATACAGATATAACAC
>CAJXUO010000214.1 GCA_913061425.1 uncultured Lutibacter sp. | reverse complement strand
TACACCTCTCTATTCGTCGGCAGCGTCAGATGTGTATAAGAGACAGCTTTACAGCTTTTTAAATTTCCAGATTCTAAACCTTTAAAAATAGCAATCATTGGTTTTAAGAAATTATGCAATTGGTTGTGTGCTTCACCTTTCATTGTACATTTTTGAAAGATGATTGTAAATTCTACTTCTAATTCTTCCTTTAATGAAGCGTAAGCCACTACATTTTCTTTATCAGAAAAAGAATGCATTATACGTTGCATTTTTTTGACACCATCTGTTGTTTCTAAATTGGCTTGCCACAGTTTTGTGCTATTTAATGAAATACCTTCAATTTTTATAGAACTAACATCTATTTCTTTCTTTTTATTTGAATTACAGCCCACCAAAAATAAGAGCATCAGGCTTATTGAAAAAACAGTTATTTTCTTCATTATTTTTTTATTCATTGTTCTGTGTTTTATTGTTTTTATCTGAATTATTTATCCATAATTCTGCTGGCATTCCTATTTTAAGACTACCATCGTTTTTTACATTAATTTTTACAGCATAAACCAAAGCAACACGCTCTTCTTTAGTCTGTATAATTTTTGGTGTGAATTCTGCTTCTGCAGCAATCCAACTAATTGTCCCTTTATAACTTTTCATAGCCTCTGCATCATCAATTTTTACAGTAACTCCTTGTCCAATTTTAATAGTGGCCAATTGTGTTTCGCTAACATAAACACGCAACTGCATGGTTTTTAAATCGGCTATTTTATATAATGGTTTCCCAAAAGCAGTAATTTCATTTGGTTCTGCATATTTGGTTAAAACTGTTCCACTTATAGGGTTTATAATTTGACTTTTCTTAATTTGATTATCAATTTGTTTTAGTTGAACATCAATAGATTTCAATTCATTTACAACAGGTGCATTTTGTATTTCTACACTTCTTATTTGACTTTTAATGACGTACATTTCTCCAGTAACATCATCTAATTGTTTTTGTGTTCCAGCGTTATCTTTTATCAGGTTTTCTGCTCGTGTTTTGTTGGTGTTTGCTGTTTTTAATTTAGCATTTAATATATCAATTTGAGATAAAACACCTTTGGATTTAGAACTAATTACAGCTTTAGAAACCTCTAATTGCTCACGTTTTAAAGCCAACGGAATAGTATCTATATAACCTATGAATTGCTCTTTTTGAAGCACATCACCTTCATTAACAGCAAACTGCATTAGTTTTCCGTTATTTTCTGCTGAAATGGTTATTTCTGTAGCTTCAAAATTTCCATAGCCATCTGCTTTTCCATTGTCGTTCTCACAAGAAAATAGGTTTGTTGCTATGATGGTTAATCCTAATAAATATTTATAGTTTTTCATGCGTATTTTTTTATTGCCCTTTAATGACATTGTAATTTGCTTTAGTGAGTTGTAACTCAGTTTTATGTTTTACTAAGGTGTTTTCGTCTTCGTATAAGTTGGTGAGTTCTGTAATATATGCAGAAGATGTAATCACACCATTTCTTAGCTGTGATTCTGCTGTTTGTAATACTTCTTTCCTAAGATTTATGATGTCTAAATCTGAAGTAATGAAGTTTTCTATTTTGTCAATTTCTTTTAGTTGTTTGTTTAGCTCAATGTTGGTATTCAATATAAAAATTTCAGTTTCAGTATCTACAAGATCTTTATTGATGGATAGAGATTTACGTTGCTTTCTATTCGAATTCCAATCAAAAACATTCCAATTCAATTTAACACCAACGGTATAAAATGTTTGAAATGAATTATCTAGCATATTCAATCCTGGATTGCCATAACCTCCTGTTGCAAAACCCAGTAATTTAGGAGCATTTTGCTTAGACATCAAACTTTCTAAATTTTGAATTTCTTCTTTTTTAAGTTGAAAAAATTCCAGTTCAGGTCTTGTCAATTCTGTTTGTAATTGAGTTTCTATAAGAGGAGGGTTTTTAAATAGGGCAGAAGCACTTAATGGTTGATTTATTAAACTTGAGAGTGTTTCAATAAGTGTTGTTTTATTGCTTTCCAATCCTTGAAACTGTTGTCGTATTTTTAATAATTCGGCTTCCAATATTTTATCAGAAGAAGGTAAAATTACGCCATACTTAATACCAGATTGTACTTCTTTAAGTTTTGCCTGTAATAGTGTTTGTTTAGAGTTTAATAATAACTCAGATTCTTGAGCTAATAAGATCGAAAAATAAAGCTGATTGATTTGCTGTTTGAGCTGATACAAACTGACTTCAACTTGTTTCTGTCTGGTTTTTAATTGCGCAGATTTAACCTTTAATGAAGCATTTGTTAAACCTCCATTATAAATCAATTGATTTACAGAAAGTGTTGCCCGATATTGGCCTTTGTTTAACGATTCTATATTCGCATTTGGGATAGGAATTTCAATCACATCAGATTGATAAGTTGCCTGAGCATCTAGACTAAAATGTGGCAATTTGGAAATTGAGATGACATCTGCATCCAATTTATTTTGAACCTCCATTAGTAGCGACTGCTTTGCTAAAGGATAGTTTTCTGTCACCAAAGTGTAACATTCTTCTAACGTAATACTTTGTTGTGCTAAACTTGGTAACACATTCAAGATAATTAGAATGATTATTAATTGTTTCATTTTATGTGTTCTTAATAGCGTTAATAATAAAGTTGGAAACTTCTGTTTTACGTTTTTCCACAAATACTTTATAAGATTTATCATCTTTATGTGTAAACGCTTTTATTAATGGCTTTCCAAGAAATGGAAAAATGTTGAGCGCAATAATATTAACAAACAATTGGTCTGCATCGATAGGTGTTATTTTTCCTTGCTTGATTTCATTTGCAACTTTTTCTTTAAACTTTTCAAGGGTAGGGAATCCTGTGTTTTCTTTAAGCTTTAGTATAAAATCTTCATTTCTATTTAACTCCTGAATGATGAAATTTGGTAAATAAGGATGCTTCATCATAAAAGTCGTATAATCTGTTGTGAAGTTTTTAATTTTATCTTCAAGCGAAGAATCATCATTTAGAATCGTATTAAGTTGTGGTGCTAATAATGAAAAGGCATTTTTAAAAACCGCTTCAAAAAGTAAATGCTTACTTCTATAGTAATAATGTAACATCGCCTTATTAATGCCAGCTTTATCAGCTATTTCTTGCATACGAGAGCCATCCATTCCTTTAGATTGAAATACATTTTTAGCTGCATCCAATATTTGCTCTTCTGTGTTTTTATCTTTTTTTTTTCCCATTTTAACTAGATAGTTTAACCTCTTGGTTGACAAAAATACATTTAATTATAATACCATACAAAATTTAAACTCTTAAAATTTTCCTAAAACAAAACCAAGAATAGAATTTTGTGTTTTTTAATCAATACGAAGCTAAATATAGAATCTCGATGTTAAACTTGGCCTCATAAAATTTTGGTAAAACAATAGGAGAGAGGAGCGTCAATATTTTAGGTTTTTAGTAATAAGCAATCTTAACAACTCTATTTAACATAATATGTAGGAATTAGTCTAATAGTTCCAATGTTTCCTAAAATATAGTGTAGCGAACCGTAATTGTTTCCAATAATTTTATGTAGTCTTGATTTTTTATATCTTTTGTATCAAGACAAAAGATAATGAAAAAAGAAAAGAAATCATCAATTGCTGTCTCTTATACACATCTCCGAGCCCACGAGACCTCTCTACATCTC